>DATMZV010000051.1:0-14049 GCA_035573355.1 Gaiellaceae bacterium
TCCGGCGCAGCAAGGTTGACGAGGTAGAGAGCGTGGACGAACACGGGGATGTCCGCTTCCTCGCGCTGCGCCTTGAAGGCCTCGAGATCCGCCGCGTCGTGGGCCGGGAAACGCCAGGTCCGAGGGCTTTGCACGAACAGCTGGACCGTCTCGGCGCCCATCGCGATCCCGTTGCCGAGCGCCTTCTTGATTCCTCCCGAACAGTGAGCTCCGAACAGCACCTGAGTAACCTAACGGCGTGTCCGTCCGCGTCCGCATGGCTCCGAGCCCAACCGGCTTCCTGCACATCGGGAACGTCCGGACCGCGCTCTTCAACTGGCTCTTCGCCCGTCACGAGGGCGGCGAGTTCCGTCTTCGCATCGAGAACACGGATACGAGCCGCGAGGTCGACGAGGCGACGGAGCAGATCCAGGGGTCGCTTCGCTGGCTCGGGCTCGACTGGGACGGGGACGTCACGTTTCAGCTCGACCGCCTCGATGACTGCGCCGAGATCGCACGCCGGCTCGTCGAGGAGGGCAAGGCTTACGAGGACGAGGGAGCGATCCGTTTCCGCATGCCGGACGAGGGTGTCACCGCCTGGGACGATGCCGTTCGCGGCCGCGTCGAGTTCCCGAACGATCAGTTGGAGGATGTCGTCCTCGTGCGGTCGGACGGCCGTCCCACCTACAACTTCGCTTCGCCCATGGAAGACGTGTGGGACGAGATCACTCACGTCATCCGCGGTGAGGACCACATCTCGAACACGCCGAAACAGATCAACATCATTCGCGCGATCGGCGCGGAGCCCCCCGCGTATGCCCACGTCTCACACGTGCTGGGCGCCGATGGCAAGAGCCTGTCGAAGCGGCATGGCTCGGTGACCGTCGACGAGTTCCGCCACGCCGGCTACTACGCGCCCGCGTTGATGAACTTCCTCGCGTTGCTCGGTTGGAGCTACGACGACAAGACGACGATCATGTCGCGTGACGAGCTCATCGAGCGCTTCAGCCTCGACCGCGTCGTGCCGAGCCCCGCGACGTTTGACTACGAGAAGCTCGACTGGCTGAACGGGATGTACCTGCGTGCCCTCGAGCCGGGCGAGTACGCGGACGAGCTCGTCAAGTATCTCCGGGGCGAAGGCTACGACTGGGACGAGGAGCTGGTCCGCCGCGCGGCGCCGATCGTGCAGGAGAAGATCGAGCGCTTCGGCCTCTTCCCGGACTTCGCCGGCTTCCTCTTTCGCGACGTCGAGCCGGACCGCTCGCTCCTCGACGGTCGCGCGCCGGTGGTCGAAGCAGCTCGTCAGGCGCTCGAGGGCGTCGAGCCCTTCGAGGCGGCGAAGATCGAGATAGCTCTCCGGCGTCTCGCGGAGGAGCTCGAGCTCTCGCCTCGCAAGGCTTTCGAGCCCATCCGCATCGCCGTCACCGGGTCGAAGATCTCACCGGGGCTCTTCGAGAGCATCGAGTTGCTCGGTAGGGAGGAGACGCTCAAGCGCCTCACTGCTGCCGCGGCTGCTGCCGTAGAGGCCTAGGCGACGCGAGCGGGTCGATGGCGCGCTGGAACTGAAGCCACGCACGCCGCCGGAACTGCGGCGACGGGCGCGGCGCGCTGCCAAGCAGGCGGGCCACAGACCGCCCGAGGTCGGACTCGTGACTCGGTTCATTTCTCATTTTCAATAAATAAAACGCCGGTTCGCCCGATCGGGATACGCGTACACTTCCGCCCGCGGTGGACTCGCCCAGCCACACCGTTCTCGTCGTCGACGACGACTCTGCCATCCGCTTCCTGTGCCGCGTCAACCTGGAGCTGGACGGTTGGAGCGTGGTCGAGGCGGCAACGATCCCACAGGCCCGTGAGGCGATCGACGACGGCGACGTCGGGATCGTGCTGCTCGACGTACACGTGGGCTCCGGCAACGGGGTCGAGTTTCTCGGCGAGCTGCGGGACAGTCATCCGGGCTTGCCCGTCGTGCTGCTCACCGGCTCGGTCGGCTCGCCCGGGCTCGAGGGCGCAGACGCGGACGCGGTGATCTCGAAGCCGTTCACGCTCGACCAGTTAACCGGGACGGTGGGCCGGCTGGTGGGGCGCGTCTCCCGCGACGCTGGATAGAGTCTTCGAGATGTCGACGACCGCCGTACGCAGCCCTGCGGAGTTCGAGGGGCAGCTCCAGCGCTACCTCTACGAGCGGTCGGAGGAAGGCCGGGCCGTCCGAGTCGGCGAAAAGGAGGTCTCCGAGCAGGCGGCGATCGTCGTTCGCTACGCCGATCTCTTCAGTCGCGAGCAGCTTCGGGCCCTCCGTGACGAGGAGGAGGCGGCGGAGGGAGACCAGCGCGAGTGGCTCTACCGGCTGCGCAAGACCTGTGAGAGTGGGCTCATCGCCGCCGAGCTGGCCGAGAAGGACGACGAGCTCGAGAACGCGATCCTCGCCGCACGCCTGACCTTCAAGGGCGAGGAGCTGCCGCTTCGTTCGGCGCTCGCGCGTCTTGCGGTGATCTCGGACTACAAGGAGCGCGACGAGCTCGGTGAGTTGCACGGGCAGAAGTCGGCCGAGTTCAATGAGCAGCGGCTCGAATTGTTGCGCGCGTACGAGGAGCTCGAGGCGGACCTGACCGAGGAGGCCGACGCGGTTGCTCGTAACGAGGAGGAGAAGCAGATCTCACTGCGCGAGCTCGAGTCGGTCCTCGCTGCGGCGAGCGACCAGATCGAGGGTGCGTTCATCGCGATGCGCGAACGCTGGTTCGAGCGGTTGCTCGGGCCGGACCGCGAGGATCAACCCTCGTCGGCGCACATGGGTTACGTGCGCCGCCTTTCGCCGCTCGACTCGACGTACACGAAGGACCGGGCGACGGACGTCTGTCTCGCGACCCTGTCGGCGCTCGGCTTCGACCTTGCCGCGGACAAGAACATCCGTCTGGACCTCGACGACCGGCCCCAGAAGTCTCCTCGCGCCTGCGTGATCGCATCCGACCCGCCGAGCGTCGTGCACCTGATCACGCGCGCGCAGGGAGGACTGCACGATTACCAGGCGTTCCTCCACGAAGCCGGTCACGCGCTGCACTACGCGGGGGTCGACCCGAATCTGCCGTACACGTTTCGCAGGATCTCCCGCGATCATGCGCTGACCGAGATCTACTCGTACATCTGCGAGGCGATCACCCGCGAGCCGGCCTGGCATGCGGAGCACTTCGATCTCACCGACGAGGAGGCCCGCACGAACGCGGAGGCGACCGTCTTCCTCGAGGCCCTCCTGTTTCGGCGCTACACGGCGAAGCTTCAGTTCGAGATCGACTTCTGGTCCAACTTCGACGAGGCCGGCCTGACGAGCGACGACTACGCCGATCGTCTGACCGCCGCGACGGGTGTCCGCTACCCGGCCGACGGCCACCTGGCCGACATGGATGCCGGCTTCTACTCCGCCGATTATCTCCGTGCCTGGATCCGGCACGCACAGCTTCGCGCGTACCTTGTCGACGAGGTGGGGGACGACTGGTGGCGCGACCCGAAGACGGGCGAGCTGCTGCGCGCACTCTTCGCCGAGGGCACCCGACCCTCGAGCGAGGAGATCGCGTCACGGCTCGGCTTCGAGCCGTACGACACGGCCCCGCTCGTCGCCGAGCTCACCCAGTAAGCGCGTGCGTCCCGTCGCATACGACCACTTCTACGGCTACGACGAGCTCACGGACACGCTGCGCGTGTGGGCGGACGAGGCTCCGCAGCTTTGCAGCGTCGAGTCCATCGGCACGTCGTTCGAGGGCCGGGACATCTGGCTCGTCACGGTTACGAACAGCGAGACCGGCGAGCATCAGGACAAGCCGGCGTTCCTGATCGAGGCGAACATCCACTCCATGGAGTGGACCGGGTGTACGGCGGCCCTCCATCTCATTCACAAGCTGCTGACTGAGCACGGACAGAACGATCTCGTCACGCGGGCGCTCGACACGCGGACGTTCTACGTGATCCCCCGTCTGAATCCGGACGGCGCCGAGCGCGGGCTCGAGGAACGGCGGTTCATCCGCTCGAGCGTGCGTCCCTATCCGCGCGAGGACGCGGAAGACGGGTTACGCGTCGAGGATCTCGACGGTGACGGTCGCGTGCTCGACATGCGGATCGAGGACTCGAACGGCGCGTGGCGCCGGCACCCGGACGAAGAGAAGCTGCTGGTTCGCCGCGAGCCGGTCGACTCTCCCGACGACGGGCCGTTCTACCGTCTCTTGACCGAGGGACGGATCGAGAACTACGACGGCGTCACGATCAAGATCCCGCCACCGCTCGAGGGTCTCGATCTCAACCGCAACTTCCCGGCCGAGTGGGTGCCGGAGCACGAACAGCGTGGGGCCGGCCCGTACCCGACGTCTGAGCCGGAAGTGCGAGCGATGGTGCAGGCGGTGACCGAGCGCCCGAACATCACCGGGCACATCGCGTACCACACGTTCAGCGGCGTTCACCTCAGGCCATACGCCGGCCGCCCCGACGACGAGTTTCCGACCGCAGACCTGCGCGCGTACACGCTGATCGGCGAGCGTGGCACAGAGCTCACCGGCTACCCGGCCGTCTCCGTCTTTCACGACTTCAAGTACGAGCCGAAGCAGACGATCAAAGGCGGTGCCCACGATTGGATGTACGACCACCTCGGCGTCTTTTCCTGGACGACAGAGTTCTGGAGCCCGCAGCGCCAGGCCGGCCTGTCCGACTATCACCTCACCGATTGGATCCGCGAGCACCCCGTCGAGGACGATCTGAAGCTGATCGAGTGGGCGAAGAAGAACTACCCGGACGCGTACGTCGACTGGTACGAGTTCGACCACCCGGAGCTCGGCAAGGTCGAGCTCGGTGGATGGGACATCATCAACTACTGGTTCAACGTTCCGTTCGACCGTCTCGAGGACGAAGTCGCGCCGCACTCCGACTGGGCGCTCTTCCACCTGCTGATCTCACCGCTGCTCGAGGCTCGCTCACTCGACGTAGAGAAGCTCGGCGAGAACTCCTACCTCGTGCGGCTTGTCTTGCAGAATTCCGGCTGGCTCCCGACGAGCGTGACCGACAGGGCGGTCGAGCGAAGCGCCGTGCGCGGCCTCGAGGTCGAGGTCGACCTGCCCGACGGCGCGCGACTGGTGGGCGGCGAGGCGAAGACTGACGTCGGCCAGTTGAAGGGCCGCGCCGACAAACGTTCGACGACCTGGTGGGCGAACGACGAATCGACCGGCGACCTCGCGAAGCTCGAGTGGGTCGTCGAAGCGCCGGCGGGTACGGAGATCGGCGTCGAGGCGCGGCATCCACGTGCCGGCACGCTCCGCCGCCGCGTCAAGCTCTCGTAACACGAATCGACCGGCTCGGATTCACCCTATTTGGATGGTGAGGGCGAGGGACGCCATTCCTAGGATCCAGCGGCATCCCGCTCGATAAGCCGACACGTTCTCGGATGAGTGAGAGGCCGCCTCGATGACCGACTCGACCACCCGCGACAACGCACTCGACCATGTCGTCGTGGTTCTCTTCGAGAACCGATCGTTCGACAACGTGCTCGGTCATCTCTACGGCCCGGAGGACGACAAGACGTTCGACGGAGTGATCGGCAAGGGTCTCACCAATCCGATTCCGGAGTGGGCCGAGCACGGTGCCGACCGCAAGGTGGTGCCGTACACGGTCGCGTCGGACATGGATGCGCCCAACCCGGATTCGGGTGAGGAGTGGTACCACACCAATACGCAGCTGTACGGCGTCCTCGACGAGCACAACCGGTTCAAGATCGGCGAAGCTGTGACCGAGCCGTGGAACGCGCCGCCGCCGGGTGCTACGCCGACCATGGACGGGTTCGTGACTGACTACATCAGCACGTTCACCGGGGAGATGGGTCGTCAGCCGACCTACGAGGAGTACGCCCAGATCATGACCGGCTATACCCCGGGGCAGGTGCCGGTGCTGAACGGGATCGCGCGTGAGTTCGGGGTGTTCGATCACTGGTTCTGCGAGGTGCCGTCGCAGACTTTCATGAACAGGTCGTTCTGGACTTCGGCGACCTCGTCAGGCCTGGTCGTGAACAGCCCGATCAGGAAGTGGTTCACCAAGAACGACACGGAAACGATCTTCGAGCGGCTCGAGCAGCACGGCAAGACGTGGAAGGTCTACGTGCTGGAGCCGATGCCATTGTCGTTCGCGGGACTTATGCACTACTCCCGGTTGAAGGACCGATTGGCGACGAACTTTGTGCCGTTCGCCGAGTTCGAGAAGGACGCCGCCGCTGGAACCCTGCCCAACTTCTCGTTCATCGAGCCGAACTTCATTTCCGGCCACGGCGACTACCACCCCGCGATCGGGCGGGCAATGGGCCCCAACATCGACGCAGCGATTGACCCCCCGTCCTCGATCCTGGCCGGTGAGGCCTTCCTGGAACGCGTGTTCAACGCCTACCGGTCCGCCACCTCAGCCTCGGGCCCGAACGTCTGGAACACGACCCTCCTGATCGGGTGGGATGAACCAGGCGGAACCTACGACCATGTACCCCCGGGACCGGTCCCGCCGCCCGACCCCGCCGCACCGGCAGGAGAGTTCGGCTTCACGTTCGACCGTTCCGGCTATCGCGTCCCCGCCATCGTGGTGTCGCCCTGGGTCGAATCGGGCTCGGTCTACAACGAGGAGTACCGCCACACCTCCCTGATCGCGACGCTGCGGAAGAGCTGGAATCTCGGCGAGGCGTTCACCCAACGCGACGCGTCAGCGCGCACCTTCGACCACGTGTTCACCCGCGAAACACCGCGTGACCCCCAGACATGGGCCACCATCACCGCCTTACCTGTCTCGAAATGGCAGATGGACGAAGACGTGGTCGGCAAGACCCTCAGCACGCTGGGCAAGAGCGCTGCACCCGGCCTCATCGAGCACGCCAAGGAGCTGGGCGTAAAACTCCCGCCGCAACTCGACGATTCCAACGCGGAACTCACTCCACAGCTGATCATCGAAGTCCTCAGGGACATTTGCTGGCACTACTTCCCACTACTCGCCCCAGAAGGCGAAGTCCACTGACGACTGGCAGC
Organism: Gaiellaceae bacterium; assembly: GCA_035573355.1. GTDB lineage: Bacteria > Actinomycetota > Thermoleophilia > Gaiellales > Gaiellaceae > 3-1-20CM-4-69-9. The sequence goes on from DATMZV010000051.1 coordinate 7,011, forward strand.
CGAACAGCGGACTATCGGGCCGTTCTAAAGGGAGGGGAGCCGTGCAGCGTGCTCGTCTCCTACTGCCCGGAGTGCGCCGAGCGCGAGTTCGGCGAGTGGCGGTGGCGAGAATGAGCGGGAGCGACCCGCGGACGATACGAGCAACGCTCGAGGAGGCGGGGGGCTACGCCGTGTTCGACGCGGAGGGCAAGCGCCTGGGGGCCTTTGTCGAACTCGCTGCTGATGATCGAATCGCGATCCGTCATGACGGCTTCTTTGTCTGGCATCGGCGTCTGCTGCCAATCACAGACGTGGTGAACGTCATTCCCGACCAGCGAGCAGTCGTGCTTAAGGTGAGCAAACGAACGCTTGCCGACACTAAAGCGCCGGCTAGCCAGGCACCCGAACCCTCTTCTCGCGTCGCGGAGGAAAATCCGCCGCTAAGCGAGGCTTGGCACGAACGAGTTGAACGTTACGTTGGGCCGGTCGAGCGAGACGCCGATCAGCAGGACCTCAGTCGCGACGCCGCAGCGCACGAGCCACACGACGAAGACATGCGACACCCCGTTGCACGCGAGGAGGATCCGTCACCCCCGACGCCGGCCCAAAAGGATCAGGACACTGACAAGCGGCACCTGCTCTTCATCGCGACACCAGCGGGCTACTCCCTCGCCGAGCAAGAAGGGCCTCCTCCACGCAGCGGCGACCGCATCGAAATACCTGGGCAAGCGACTTCGTTCCTCGTTCTGAAGCTAGGCCCCTCACCTCTCCCGAACGACCGCAGAAGTTGCGCATTCCTCGAGCCGACCGCGGAGATCACGACTTGGGTCGCCGTGTAGGTGCGTTTCGGAAGGGGCGAGTCGGAGAGGGAGTGCGCGCAGCACCCGGTGTGCGTGTGCGGGCGTCCTTGTTCTAGACCGACCCTCCGGACCTAGGTATGTGCTCTGCGCCTCTCGCGCCACCTTCAGGGGCCGAGAACGACGAGCGGTGCTTCTCCTTCCCGCATCGGTTGCAGCGAAAGACGGGCTCACCGTCCCTTTCGGCGACCGCCCATTGATGACCAAGCGGCCACCGCCAGAAGCAGCGGATTGATGACCAACTCATCTCCGCCTCCCCTACGTTCGTTACGAGAATCGTCCCACTTTCCACCATCAACCACAAGACGGCGCGAGGCGGTTTCCTCCAATCGCCATCCCTTGATGTGGCCCAGGGCGCGGCACTTACGGCCTGCGCCGCGATGGGACGCACCCACGGAGAGAGGCTGGGCACGACCGAAAGTCCCTGGGCCCAGGGCACCGTTCCTCCACGAGCCGAAAAGTCCTGTACCGAGTCGGGAAGGCCGCTTCACTTCCGCAATCTCGGCAAGGCGTTCACGAAGGCAGCGGAGAAGGCGAAACTCAACCCTGAGGGCAAGCGCAAGCTCCGCTTCCATGACCTACGCCGAGGCTGTGAAGGGCCGTACGTTGTTCAGCAACTCGGCCACTCGGTGGGAATCCTGTACGCGCCGTATGCGGGCCTCTTCAACGCTCGTTCGCAGTCTAAAAAGGGGCTCGCAGCGATTCAGGCGGCGCGGGATGGGCGTTAGAATCGCCGGAAGGTAGGTGCGTCTTCAAAAGGGGGTGCGTCTTCAGCACTATCCTGTGGATCGTTATCATCGTCGTCGTCCTCCTCGCGCTCGGTTATTTCGCGCGCGGGCGGCGCCGCTAAGTCCAGCTGGCGAACGGCGCGGCCGTGAGGCGGTCAGTTCTGTGTCGCCGCTTCCTGACAAATCCCTGACATGAGGGGCCTTCGGGCCCCTTTTTCGTGCTCTTTTTGAGGCTGCGGGGCAAGGACTCGAACCTTGACTACCTGATCCAGAGTCAGGCGTCCTACCATTAGACGACCCCGCAACGGGTCGGGGCATTGTAGCGGCATGGATTCAGGGATTTAGCCACTCTCCGTGCCCGCGCTCGTCGCTACACTGGGCCTTCGCTCGGCCCATTCGTCTAGTGGCCTAGGACACCGCCCTCTCACGGCGGCGGCACGGGTTCGAATCCCGTATGGGCCTCTCAATGAAAGCCCCGCGGTCGCGGGGTTTTCGTGTCTTTGGCGCGGGCCGGGCGGCGCGGTCAGCCGATCGGGTCTGCGATGAAGCCGACCGAGATGTAATACGGGAGGCCCGAGATCGTGCCCTCTTTGGCTGCGTAGCGGAACGGACGGAGAGTCCCGTCCTTCGCGCAGAGGAGAGTGACTCCCGCTAGCTCGTGACTTTGCATCAGCTCGTCGTAGAGCTCCGGCGCGTCCGGGGCGACTGCGATATCGGTGACGCTCAAGCCGAGCAGTTCGTCCCGCGCGTAGCCGAGGGTCTCGCACGCGGTGCGGTTCACCGCGATGTAACGCATGTTCTCGTCGGCGACGAAGACGAGCGCCGGCGCTTGATCCCAAGCTTCATAGAGCAACCCCTGCTGGACGAGGGGATGGACGAACAAGCTCGTATCGGGGCTCCTGTCAGGCACTGCTGACCTCCGGTAGGGAACGCCGGCACCGGGGTCAGGGGCACAGGCTTCACCAGTCTTGTACCACAGCCTCTACGAGACCCCTAGATCTCGAGCCGGTAGATCGGCACGAGGCGCTTCTCCGCCTCGGTGTCGATCCGCGCAACCACCTCGACGTAGGGCTCGAGGCCCGAGCCCTGCAGCTTCGCCTTCAGCAGGCTGTCGACCTGGTAGATGCCGGACGAGTTGTTCATTGTGATCTCGATCAGGACCGGACGCTGCTCTCCGTCCTTGATCGCCACGTCCTCGATCGCCGCGGCGCTCAGCGAGTGGATCGAGATCGAGCCGCGGGCGAACGGGATCCGCGAGCGGCCCTGCTCCATGTCGAGCGCGTCGGCCACGCGTACCGTGCCGGCCTCGAGGGTCAGTGGCTTCCCGTACTCGCGGTGGCTCGTGATCGCCTGCAGCACCTCGGAGACGATCACCGTTACGTCCGGTTCTTCGTAGAGCCCTTCGAGCAGCTCCCGCAGCTTCGGCTCCGCGAGGAACAGGCTGAAGTCCTCGTGGCCGTCACGGTGAACCGACATGCCGATGCAATGCGTGAGCGCCGCGAGCAGGACGACCACTTCGGCGTCGTCGTTGCTGTAGCCGTAGTCACGGACGACCGACGGCTCGATGTGGTGCTTGGTCAGCTGGCGAAGGAGCTTCAGCGCGATGTTCGCGACGATCTGGATGTGCACCCACGAGTGGTCGTTGATGCGCATCCGGGCGACGGCGTTCACGTTCGCTACGTGCCACCAGCCCTTGAGCTGGGAATCGTTGTTCACCCGCTCGAGCAGCTTGCGCAGCTTGCGGTTGCCGCGCACGGGCACGTTGATCTTCATCTGGCGGACGGCCTGATCGGGCGTCAGCCGGATCTCGCGCTCAGCCTCCTCGGAGACCGGTTGTTCGATCCGCTCCTCGGTCTCCTTGTCGAGAGCCATCTACTCGCTCGGCTGCGGCGTCGCCGGAGCCGGATCGACCCCGACCGACATGCGCGCGAGACCGAAGTAGAGGACCACGCCGACGGCTGCGATGAAGGGAGTCGTGATGCTGTGCGCCACGATGCCGCCGATCCAGGCGGCGGCGAAGTTCGGGAGCGGTGCGAAGAGCGCGCGGAGGATCCCCTGGCCGACGACGTACAGGAGGTAGGCGACAACGAGGGAGCCGAAGACCGTCCAGCCGTGACCTCGGGTGAGCTGCCAGGAGCGGTCGAACGACTCGCCGGCGCTCCGCTTCTCGATCACGATCACGGCCGGTATCAGCGCCCAGCGCGTCAGGAGGAAGAGGCCGGGAACCACCAGCAGCAGGAGGCCGAGCGCGATCGCGAGCCCGGCGACGATGCCGGCGGCGATCAGGGCGGGCAGTCGCGGGCGCGTGCGTGCGTAGAGCTCGGCGATCGTCATGTCGATGCGTCCGTCGCGGACGTCACGCACGGCCTCGATCAGCGCGCCCTGCAGCCAGAACGCGCCTATGAAGGAGAGGACGACTGCGATGAGGCTCCAGAGCAGGTCGGATGTGACGGAGGTGCCGGCCGCTCGGTCAGCGACGGCGGAGACGAAATCGAGCACGACGAAGACCACCGCCGCCGTGGCGACGAAGCGCCAGAAGAACCGCTTGTAGAGATCGAATCCCTCTGCAAGGACGTTGCTCACGGTCATGGCGTGCATCCTATGACCTAAGCGACCGCCCAATCTCCGTAGAGCGAGGTGTAGAGCCCTCGTTTTGCCAGGAGCTCGTCGTGGCTTCCCTGCTCGATGATGCGACCGTGCTCGAGGACGACGATGAGATCCGCGTCCCGGATGGTCGACAGGCGGTGCGCGATGATGAAGGCGGTCCGGCCCGCGAGCAGGATCCTGAGCGCCTGCTCGATCTTCCGCTCGGTCCCGATGTCGACCGACGACGTCGCCTCGTCGAGAATCAAGATGTGCGGGTCGGCCAGCAGGGCACGCGCGACCGCGATGAGCTGACGCTGGCCGAGTGAAAGTCGGGAGCCGCGCTCCTGCAGCTGGGTCTCGTAGCCGTCCTCGAGTCGAAGGATGAAATCGTGCGCGCCGACCGTCTGCGCGGCCTGGACGACCTGCTGCGACGTCGCGTCGGGCCGGCCGAACTTGATGTTGTCGGTCACCGTGCCGGCAAAGAGGAAGCCCTCTTGCGGGACGATGCCCAGCTGATGGCGCAGCGAGGCTTGCGTCACGTCGCGGAGATCATTGCCGTCGATCGTGATGCGTCCCTCGGTCGGGTCGTAGAAGCGTGCGAGCAGTTTGGCGATCGTCGATTTGCCAGCACCGGTATGGCCTACGAGCGCGACCGTCGTACCCGCGGGTACGTCCAGGTCGAGCCCGTGCAGCACCTCGCCGCCCTTTGAGTAGCTGAAGCGGACGCCCTCGAACCGCACGTCGCCTTCCACTTCTGGGAGAGGTGGTGCGCCTTCGCGGTCGAGCACCTCCGGCTCCTCCTCCATCACGTCCATGATCTTGTCGAGCGCCGCCGTTGCCGACAGGAACGTGTTGTAGAGCTGCGACAACTGCTGAACCGGGTCGAAGAAGTTCTGCACGTAGAGCATGAAGGCGAAGAGCGTTCCGAGCGTGACGTCTCCGTTGAAGTAGAGATGGCCGCCGTAGCCCAGCACGACCGCGAGCGCAATCGAGGAGAGCAGGTCGACGAACGGGAAGTAGAGGCCGTTCAGGACGACGGTCTCCATGTTCGAGTCGCGGTAGCGCTCGGTGACCGCCTTGAAGTTCCGCGTAGTGGCGTCCTCACGCGTGAAGGCCTGCACCACCCGCATGCCGGCGATGTCCTCGGCGAGCGTCGCGGTCACCAGCCCGAGCCGCTCGCGCACCGCCCGGTACGCCCGCGTCGAGCGGACGCGGAAGATCACCGTCGCGAGGCTCATCAGCGGGATGACCGCGAGCGTCGCCAGGGCGAGCCGCCAATCGAGGATGAAGAGCAGGATCGCAGTGCCGAGGAGCGTGAGGCTGTTCTGCACCAGGCTTGTGACGCCGTCGGTCACGAGCTGGTCGATCGCCTCGACGTCGTTCGTGAGCCTGCTGATGATCACGCCGGCACGTGTGCGTTCGTAGAAGCCGAGGGACAGTCGCTGCAGGTGGCGGAACAGCCTGATCCGGAGGTCGGCCAGGATCCGTTCGCCGACCCAGCCGGTGAGGTACGTCTGCACGTAGCTCATCGCCCAGTTGAGCAGTCCGGCGAGCAGGAATGCGCCGACGATCCACCAGAGCTTGCCGAGGTCGTTCTTTCCGATGGCGTCGTCGACGGCGTACTTCGCGAGGAGTGGGGGAAGAAGCGCCGTCGCCGTCGCCACGAGGAGCGAGACGACCGAGAACGCCGTGCGCACGCGGTAGGGCCGGGTCAGCCGTGCGAGCGCAGCGACGCGGCGGCGGGTCCGGCGCCACGACCAGTCGTCGACCTCGACCTTCTTGATCGAGCTCAGGTGGCCTCCCGGCTGCCAGACCCTCATCGTTCGCAACCCTTTCTCGTTAGACGCGCGCGCGTCCCCACCCGGGAGGGGAACGTTGCCACCCGCCGCCCACGGCCGACGCTACCGGCAAAACCCGAACGCGTCTGTGCCGATCCCGCGTCGATTCGGATCCTCATGACGCAGCCTCCAGGGCGTCCGTCTCCGCGCGTGCCTCGACGGCGTCCGCAAACTGACGCTCGAGCAGGCCGTGCTCGTAGATGTCGCGGTACACCGCACTCGTCGCGAGGAGCTCCTCGTGGATGCCGCGTGCTGCAATCCGGCCGTCGTCGAGCACAACGATCTCGTCCGCGAGGGCGATCGTCGAGAGCCGATGGGCGATGATCAGCGTCGTCCGGTTTCGCATCGCCTCGCGCAGGCCGACGCGGATTCGCGCCTCGGTCGATGCATCCACCGACGCCGTGGCGTCGTCGAGGATGAGGACGCGCGGATCGAGCGCAAGCGCGCGCGCGATCGCCAGGCGCTGCCGCTGGCCGCCCGACAGCGTGATGCCGCGCTCGCCGATCACCGTGTCGTAGCGAGCCGGCAGCTTGTCGATGAATTCGTGCGCCTGCGCAAGGGCGGCGATCCGCTCGACCTCGGCGTCGTCGAGGTCCGGAGCGCCGAAGGTGATGTTCTCCCGGACGGTCGCGGAGAAGAGGAAGGGATCTTGGGAGATGACGCCGATCTCATGGCGCAGTGAGGCGAGCTTCACGTCACGGACGTCGACGTCGTCGAGCGTCACGCGGCCGGAAGTGACGTCGTAGAAGCGCGGGACGAGCGAGGTGAGCGTGGTCTTGCCCGAGCCCGTATGGCCGATGAGGGCGATCGTCTTTCCCGGCTCGATCTCGAGCTCGATGTCCCGTAGCACGGCGCGGCCGTCGAGGTACTCGAAGCCGACGTTCTCGAACCGGAGCCGCCCGCCGCCCGCCGGAAGCTCCACCGCTCCCGGCCGGTCTGCGATCTCTACAGGCTCGTCCATGACCTGGAAGATGCGCTCACCGGACGCCGTCGCGCGTTGCGCCTGGCCGACCCACATGCCGAGCGAGCGCAGCGGCATGATCAGCATCCC
>DATMZV010000052.1:0-44749 GCA_035573355.1 Gaiellaceae bacterium
GATTCGAAGGACTTCACGATCGAGAAGGCATCGTCAACGACGATGGTGTCGTGTGCTGCTGGGCCGTTTGCGTTTGACGGGACGTCGCAGACGCCTTGCTCGGTTCATGTGACCGGTGCGGGTGGTCTCGACCTGGCCCCGGCCGCGTCGTACAGCAACAACGTGGTTGCGGGCACGGCGACCGCGAGTTACACGTTCGCCGGCGACGCGAACCACAACGGAAGCGACGATTCGAAGAGCTTCACGATCGACAAGGCGTCATCGACGACCGTCGTAACTTGCCCTGCGAGCGTCACGTACAGCGGATCCGCGCAGACACCTTGCTCGGTCGCCGTAACCGGTGCGGGCAGCCTGAGCCTGGTTCCGGATCCGGCCTACAGCAACAACACCAATGCCGGTACCGCGACGGCGAGCTACACCTATGGCGGCGACGCGAACCACACGGACAGCAGCGACTCGAAGAACTTCACCATCGACAAGGCTGCGAGCCACACGGCTGTGACCTGTCCGGATTCCTTGATCTATGACGGGTCTGCGCGGAGACCGTGCTCGGTTGCTGTGACTGGTGCTGGTGGTCTGACCTTGACCCCGGCCGCGAATTACAGTCACAACACGGATGCTGGCACGGCGACCGCGAGTTACACGTATGCCGGCGACGCGAACCACGACGGCAGCAGCGATTCGAAGGACTTCACGATCCAGAAGGCTGCGAGCCATACGGTTGTGACGTGTCCGGCTAGCTTGATCTATGACGGGTCGGCGCGGACGCCGTGCACGGTCGCTGTGACTGGCGCCGGTGGTCTGAACTTGACTCCGGCCGCGTCTTACAGTCACAACACGGATGCTGGCACCGCGACGGCGAGTTACACGTATGCCGGCGACACCAATCACGACGGCAGCAGCGATTCGAAGAACTTCGCGATCAACAAGCGGAACGTGACCGCCTCGATCTCGGCTGCGGACAAGACCTACGACTCGACCAACGCGGCTACCATCACTAGTTGTTCGATCGAGACGCAGAATGGCGACCATGGAATTGTTTCTCCCGACGCGGTGAGCTGCGCGGGCTCAAACGCTCACTTCGGTAGTCAGGACGCCGCTAACGGCAAGCTCGTGACGGCGGAAGTTTCCCTCACAGGGGCAGCGCAGGGCAACTACCAGCTGACGAGCCCGACAGCCTCGACGACTGCGAACATCTCGAAGCGAGACGTCACTGCGTCTATCTCGGCGAGCCCGAAGGTGTACGACGGCACTGACGCCGCGACCATCGCCACTTGCTCGCTCGACGCACAGAGCGGCAACCATGGGGCAATTGCCGGTGACACCGTGAGTTGCTCGGGTTCGAACGGTCACTTCAACAACAAGAACGTAGCCAACGGCAAGCCGGTCACCGGCGATGTCGCCCTGACTGGGACGGCAGCCGGCAACTACCACCTCACCAGTGCCACCGCTGCCACGACTACCAACATCACGAAGGCACCGCTCGTCCTGAAGGCGACGGACAAGACGATGCTGATCAATGGCGCGGTGCCCACGCTCACGTACACGTTCACCGGGTTCGTGAACGGGGAGACTCTGGCTACGAGCGACGTCGGTGGGAGCGCAGCTTGTACCATCGCTAGCGGAACGGTTGCCGGATCGTTCCCGATCACCTGCGCGGCCGGGTCGCTTAGCTCGAACAACTACAGCTTCTCGTTCTCGGCGGGCACGCTGATGGTGAACTACGCGGGGAGTTGTTCAGGCGCCCCGATCGGTAACCCGATCCTCCAGCCGGTCAACAACGACGGGTCGAGCACCTTCAAGCAGGGCAGCACGGTTCCTCTGAAGTTCCGGGCTTGTGATGCGAATGGAGCGTCCGTTGGACCTACAACGGCGGTGCCGAACATCGTCATGTCGTTCGTTCTCGACCACACGACTACAGGAACACCTGGTGTGAACGAGACCGTCGATTCGACGACGCCCGACACTGCCTTCCGATGGTCGTCCACCGACCAGCAGTGGATCTTCAATCTCAGCACGAAGAACCTGACGAACAACAAGATGTACTACTACAAGGTGACCCTGGTCGGCGGGGCCAGCTTCATGATCACATTCGGACTGAAGTAAGGCGGCGGAAGAACGCGGTTGGGAGGAGCGCGTCGAAGGACGCCTCCTCCCAACCGCGAAGAGGCTTCACATGGACGCCAACGGAGCAAAAGAACTCGCCAAGCGCTTCGAAGCGCACGAGCACTGGCGCCAGGCGGACGCTGGTTGCATTTACCAGCACAACTCCGAGCGTCTGTTCAATGCCGACTAGCGGGACGGTGCGCATTCTCGCAGTAGGAACATGCACGAGTCGTGCCTCGCAGGCCGGGAACGGCCATTTCAACGCGGCTCCCAACGTCGAGCGGAGCTTCTCGATCAACTACGTGTACTCGGCTTCTTCCAGTCGGTTGACAACACCATCTGGAACAGCGTCCAGGCCGACAGCGCGATTCCGGTCAAGTTCAGCCTGAACGGAAACCAGGTCTGAACATCTTCGCGGCCAAACGGCGCAGCGCACCAGAGGTGCGCACTAACTCGCCTCTGAGCGCGCTGCCGGTTGCGGCATTGCTCAGTACGCGAGCTGCAGGCCCGGCTCGTCCGCCGCAACGAGCGGCTGCCAGCGAGGCACGGTGACAGACACGGTCGTCGGGCCGCCGACCCGGCTGCGCACGTCGAACGTTCCGCCCAGGAGGCGCACGCGCTCGCTGCCCCCGACGAGGCCGAGCCGGCCGCGCTGTGCAGCGTCTTGCAGGGTCCGAGCGACTTCGAAACCGTCACCGTCATCGGTGATCTGGAGATCCACGCAACTCCGGCTCGCCGTGAGGAGGATCTCCACGCTTGCCGCGCCGCTGTGTTCCCGGACATTGGCGCAAGCCTCCTGGACTACACGGATGACCGCGATCTTCTGAGACGCGGTCATCGCGCTGAAGTCGCCGAGAACCCGCGTCCTGACATCTATACCGGTGCGTTCGCGGAGGCTGGCCGCTTCGGCCTCCACGACGCCCGCGAGGGGGCGGCGCAACAAGCTCGCCGGCTCGAGGGAATGGGCGAGCTCCCGGAGGACCCGGTCGAGCTCGGAAACCCGCTCGGACAAGGAACCGACGGTCGGCTTGAGATGTGCCGGCAGCTCCGCCTGGATCCGGTGAACATCAACACCAAGCGCCGCGACATGCTGCAGGGCGCCGTCGTGAAGGTCGAACCCGAGCCGCGAGAGCCTTCGCTCACCTGCGCTTACGAGCAAGCGCTCTCGCTCCGCGCTTCGCTCGAGCAGGAAGTCGCGCTCGGCAACGGGGCTGATCGCGCTCGCGGCCTCTTCGAGGAGCGCCTCGACATCTCGGTTGCGCACGCGGATGACAAGTGCCGCCCACGGCCTCTGCCACCGGCGTACGGCGGCACCGATGATCAGACCTCGCTCTGGTTGTCGCCCTTCGAGAATCTCTCGCGCGGTGCTGCGGAATCGCCGGGTCGCAGCGGTCTCGCCCTGGGCGAGCAGGCAGATCGGTGCCTTGTCAGGCTGACCGAGCCAGAGCGAAGCCTCGACGGCGGGAGACAGTGCGACGAGCGCGGAGAGCTGGATCTCGAGCGCCGTCAACGGGGGGAGCTCGAAGAGCTGCGGTGCCCGCAGGCAACCGCTGAGGAGCTGCACCGACACCTGCTCCGGCGCGAGGGCCAACGCGTCGCCGATGTTCATGAGGAGCGGGCAGACGTCACGCGACCGCCAGGGCCGCTCCACCGCGAGCGAGACGAAGACGTCGCTCGCGAACGTCATTCCGATCGACTCGGTCATCCCCCCGGCGGCGTCTCCGAGGCGATCAGCGCGTGTTCGGGCGGCTTCGACCCCCGACCGCGCCCGGTGGTCGAAAAAGTGGCGCCCGAAGGCACGTTCGACCGAACCCAGGTCGCGACGTGGCGGGCGCCCGGATCGGGCGCCCGGCGCATCCAGCCGAACCTCTGCCGTGAGTTCGGCGCTCAAGTGTGCATCCCCCCAGCCGCCTGCTCGACCCCTCGTGCGTGTGCAGTCGACGGGAGAAGCGAGTCCGCAGTCATTCCTCGCGCTCCTCCCTGTATCCCCGACGGAAGTGTCGTCGCGGCGTCCGTCCACGGCAATGGGCCGACAGGCCTATCTTGCGTTCACGGGACTGAACGCTCAGACGAGTAGGAGAAGCACGGCGCCCGCGGCGAGGAACGGCGCGAGAGTGTTCGTGGTCACGGTCCGGGGATCTCTCGGGCGATCCTCCGGCCTCTGCGCAGAGAGGCGGCGTCGATCTCCCGCGCAAGCTCATCCACCGGCGTCCATTTCGCCACCGCTGCCACCCCGAGCAGGCTGCCGTGGAGCTCCTGCTCGACGATCGTGATCACTCCGGGCGCGCTGGGAAGAGCAGCGAGTCCGGCGAGAATCCGCGCCGATGACCCTCTCGAGGGTTCGGCCTCGAACACGACGACGTCTGGCTGCACGCGGGCGGCAGCCTCGACGACTCTCCCACTCCGATCCTGGACGACGTCGTACCCGCGCTGTTCGAGCAGAAAGCAGGTGACCCTCGTGAACTTCCGGTCGCGCAGTGCCAGGAGGATGCGAAGCGGCCGCAGTCGGCGGACCTTCGCGGGTGGATCGGTTCCAGCCGTACTCGAGTCGGCAGCTCGTGCCATCGCCGTCCATCTAAGCCTTCCGGCGCGAGCCTGTCCTTGATCGCAGGGCTAGCCCCAGCCCGACCTCCCGCTAGTCCTCGGGAAGAGTCGCCGCGCCGGCCGTCAGAGCGGGTGGCCGGTCGCCGCGCGGTGAATCAGCCGCGTCAGCCAGAAGCCTGTGAGGAACGCATAAGTGAAGAGAGGGAGCGCGATCCCAAACGGAGCCAGGAAGCGAGCCACGTCGGGGGAGAAAGCGACCGCGGCATTCGTCAGCCCGGAGATGGCGCGGACCGCTGCGAGCCCGCAGAGGAGATGGAGGACGCCGAACGCGAGGCTGGTCGGACCGAGGCCGGGGAAGCGCGCGCCCAACCAGAAAGCGAGAACTGCGCTCGCTCCCACCAGTACCAGGACGAAGCTGTGAGGACTCATGCTCTCTCTCCCCTGAACGAAGGCCAAGCCTACTCCGATTCTCGGCCGGGGGTCGGTTGAACTTGAGTCGAGCCCGCAACTGATCGTCTAGCTCGGTCTGGTCGTTCGGCGGTTCAGCAAGGGCGCCTCACCGACTACATCTTTGGTGGCGAAAGGGGCGAGAGCCCGAATCGACAACGAGGAGTCCCACATGTCCCGGCTTCAGGCAGGGCGCGCCCGTGCCGTCCAGGAGAGCGCTCAAACGTTCGTCGAGTACGCCTTGATCTTGGCGGTCGTCGTCGTGGGCGTCCTGCTTACGGTGACGTGGGTCGGCCTCACCGACATCATGCAGACGGCGATGGACGCCGTCTCCGCGGCTGTCTGAGCAGCCGCAAAGCAGCAAAGCCGTATCGGATCGTCTAGCTCGGTCTGGCGGTTCGTAGCTTAGGGGCAATCCTGCGGGCAAGTACACATTCACCAAGGGCCACTGAGCTTCGACACTAGAGAGCAGGGAGGTTGTGATGTCCCTGATTCACGCGATACGCGCGCACGTGCGCGGCCAGCGCGGTCAGACGTTCGTCGAATACGCATTGATCCTGGCCGTGGTCGTCGTGGGCGTTTTGCTTGCGGCCACGTGGAGCGGACTGGGCGATGCGATCCAGACGGCGATCGACAGCGTCTCGGGAGCTGTCTAGCACGACGTCCGACCGAGCGGCGCGAGAGGGGCCGGAAGCGATGTCTGATGGTCTAGCTCGGTCCGGCCCTTCGTTCGTTCAGCGGGCGCTCGGCGGCGACTACACCTTCTAGCGAGGGGGTGAAGAGCCCCGAAACGAGTAACGGGGAGGTTCCTAATGTCCCTGGTTGATCTTCTGCTCACGCGTGTACGCAACGAGCAGGGCCAGACGTTCGTGGAGTACGCGCTCATCCTCGCTGTGGTCGTGGTGGGCGTGCTTCTCGCTGTCACGTGGAGCGGTCTCGGCGGCGCCATTCAGACGGCGATCGACGCGGTCACCGCCGCGATCTAAGCGACGGAGCACTCAAGTCCAGAGCCTCCGCCACATCGGCGGGGGCTCTGACTGGAGTCTTGACGAGAAAAGAAAGGAGGGAACGGAATGCGAAGGCGCTGGAACGAGGATCGCGGACAGTCGTTCGTCGAGTTCGCCTTCATCATGCCGTTCCTCGTTTTCCTCGTGCTGGGCATCGTCCAGTTCGGGCGAGCGTGGCACAACTACCTTTCGATCACCGATGCGGCTCGTGTCGGCGCCCGCGAAGCGGCCACGCACCGCACGACGGCTTGCGCCACAGCGTCGACCAAGATCAACAGCATGGGAATCATCCCGGCGGGCAGCACTATTGGCTGCACACTCAGTGGCGGAGCAGTCACCGGGCAGCCGGTGAGGGTCACGATCACCTACTCCTTCAGCATTGGCTTGCCGGGGTTCTTCGGCGTGCCGGCTCTCTCTCGAACTTTCACGATTCAAGGCATCGCGCAGGAGCGGCTCGAATGAAGGCAATCGCCCTCCAGCTGCGTGCGGAAGACGGCCAGGTCATCGTGTTTGTGGTCGCCATCCTCACGATCCTGATCGGGATGGGCGCGCTCGTCATCGACGGCGGCTCATGGTTCAGGGCCCAGCGGCATCTACAGACGTCCGCGGATGCCGCTGCACTCGCCGGCGCCCAGAACTTGCCGTTCGCGGCAACCGCGCAGTCCACTGCGATTACGTACGCACAGACGAATTACACGGGGCTACCGGCACCCACCGTCACCTTTCCGTCGACCGCGCCCAGTTGCGCCACGAACACGTGTATCGACGTGGCAGCCGTGACCACCGCGCCGGGCTATCTCGCGAAGATCTTCGGCGCAGCGTTCAACAACGTGACGATCACCGCGCACGCGCGGGCCGGCATCTTCGTCCCGTCGATGCTGAAGAACGTCGCGCCGATCGCGGTCAAGAGGACGGTGGCGTGCGCGGCCACGAGTCCCGCCTGCTACGGCCAGAGGGTGACCTTCAACTTCGACGAGAGCAACGTGTCCTCGAGCACGATTGGGCTGATCAACCTCAGCTGCCACTCGACAGTTTCGACTGCTTGCGGCTCGTCCGCCGGCATCGGCGGTAGCCAGCTGAAGGACTGGATCGAAAACGGATACGTCGACGCTCTACCCGCCAACCAGTGGTACGGCGTCAAGACGGGGGAGACGGTCGGCCCCGTCAAGCAGGGGCTCACCGACAAGATCGGGACGCCGCTGTTCTTTCCGGTCTTCGACACCACTGCCAACAGCGGCTCGAGCTACTTCTTCCACATCATCGGCTGGGCCGCCTTCGTGATCGAAAGCGTCGACTCGTGGGGGCCGGGGGGCCGGCAGCTCACAGGTCACTTCGTGACGTACATCGCATCAGATCTTGCGGCAGGAGACCCTGCCAGTGGCGCCACCGACTTCGGCGTCCATGTCATCTCGCTCATCCAATAGGACCGAAAGGAAGCTCTCGTGACCAAATCGCGAATTCGAAATCTCGCCTTGCCGCTCGGGCTCGCCACTCTTGCTGCCGTGCTCATCGGCATGTACGTCATCAGCTACCGGAACCGCGTGACGCACGGCGCAGGCCTCGTGACGGTCCTGGTTGCGACGCGCGACATCCCGGCGGGCACCGACGGCTCGACCATCGCGGGTGGGGGATATCTCAAGTCACAGACCGTGCCACGTCGTGCGGTCGTGCCCGGGTCGATCACCACTGCGGCGCCCCTAACGGCGAAGGTCACCGCTGGGCAGATCTACGAAGGACAGCAAGTCACGCTGCGTCAGTTCGTGCCCGTTGCGCAGGGAGGAGTCTTTGCCAAGTTCTCCGGCGCACAGCGACTGGTGATCATTCCAGGAGATCAGAATCAGATGCTCGCCGGAACCATGTCTGACGGCGACCGAGTCGACGTTGTTGCGACGACCAAGTATCACGTCAACGATGTCGCTCGGGCCACTTCACGTGTTGTCCTTCGAAATCTCCTCGTGCTGAAGGCACCTGACGGCGCCCCGAAGGCGGCATCGGTTGGTGCACCTCCGGCAGTGACCGCAACTCTGGTCATGACGGACAAAGAGGCGCAGGTCATGGCCTGGGCGATGAAGCAAACGACCTGGTTCTTCGCACTCCGGCCGACGAGCAAGCCGGCGAACAGTCCTGGCACCGCCGACACCCTGTTCTCCGTCTTCAGCCGCGGTCTTCCGGGTGCTCCCGGCCAGATCGCCGGAAACTTCCCGGAGAGCATCGATGCACCGTAACGGTCATAACCCAACGCTTCGAGTGCTCCTGAGCGGCCCGGCGGCCGACGAGCTCGCACCGAGCTTGGCCGATCAGCCGACGCTCTCGATGGTGCGGGCAACGGATGGCAACGGCCGGCGTCTTGCCTCGTCGGTCGACGTCGCCCTCCACGTCGTCTCCTCGTCGTCGGGAGATATGGCCGAAGACATCGGCAAACTCCGCACGCTTTCGCAGGCACCGTTCATCCTTGCGGCCTACGGCGAGCCAAACGGGATCGTCGAGGCCGGGCTCAAGGTCGGCGCCGCGGACGTGCTCGTGCTGCCGCAGCCGGTCGAAACGTTGTTGTTCGCGCTGCGGAAGGCCGCAATCGCCAACAGCGCGAACGGGGCAACGGGCAAGGTAGTGACAGTCTTCTCGCCGAAGGGTGGGAGCGGCAAGACGGTCATCGCCACGAACCTCGCGGTGGCCTCGATGCAATCGGATCGGTCGACGCTCCTAATCGACCTCGATCTGCAATTCGGGGACTCCGCCTTGACGCTCGCGATTCCTCCACGTGCAACGATCGCCGATCTCGCTGCGGCGAGCGGCGACGTCGACATCGACAAGCTGAAGGCGTTCGTCTGCACGGACCCGCGAACCTCGTTGGCTCTCCTGGCTGCTCCCAAGCGTCCGGAAGAGGCACAGATGGTGG
Source organism: Gaiellaceae bacterium (assembly GCA_035573355.1). Classification (GTDB taxonomy): domain Bacteria; phylum Actinomycetota; class Thermoleophilia; order Gaiellales; family Gaiellaceae; genus 3-1-20CM-4-69-9. Next base: position 9,001 of record DATMZV010000052.1, read on the forward strand.
GGCAGGCGGACCTGGCCGCCATTCTCGACACCGCTCGCAAGGCCTACAGTGCGATCGTCATCGACACCGGGCCGCTCTTCGACGGGCCGATGCTTGCAGCGCTCGACCGCACTGACCAGCTGTTGATCGTCTGCAACCCCGAGGTGACCTCGTTGAAGAACGTCAGCATTGGTCTGGAGACAATCGACCGGCTGGGCTTCCCGCGCGATCGCGTCTCGATCGTGGCAAATCGAATTGGCGCGGCGGGGGGCGTCAGCCGGCAAGAGATCGAGGACGTATTGGAAGCGGAAATCGCCTTCGAGCTACCCGATGACGCGGCTGTGCCGTCGGCGATCAACCGTGCAACGCCTGTCGTCCTTGCCGACGAAAAGAGCCGCTTCGCGCGGGCGGTCACCGCTCTGGCTACGTCGGTCTTCGAGGCAGCGCCGGTCGCCATGGCGACTGCGCAGCCCAAGCGAACACTGCTGAGGGGGCGGCGATGAACGGCATCAACGGCAACGGTTTCTCTCCGAGCACAGATGCGTCGGTGCTCGCGGAGCGGCTCCAGGTCGACTCGGGCCAGCTGAAGGCCCGGGCGCGTGACCCGCACGCCGAGATCAAGACGAAGATTCACCGGGCGTGCATCGCGCGGTTGGGCGCCGCCTTTCTCAACATCGAAGGATCGGAAGAGCTCGGGCCACGTGTCCGAGATCTGGTCCGGGAGCAGCTCGCGCTCGAAGACACCGCCTTCAGCCCGAGCGAGCGCGCACAGCTCGAGCGGCAAATCGCGGATGACATCCTCGGCTACGGACCCCTCGAGCCGTTTCTCCGGGACCCGAGCGTCACGGAGGTGATGGTCAACGGGTACGACCAGCTCTACGTCGAACGCGATGGCCGGATCGAGGAGACGGAGGCCGCATTCCTCGACGACGCCCATGTTTTGCGCATCATCGACCGAATTGTGTCGCAAGTCGGGCGGCGCATCGACGAGTCTTCGCCGATGGTGGACGCTCGGCTTCCTGACGGGAGCCGCGTCAACGCGATCATCCCGCCGCTGGCGCTGCGCGGACCCTCGCTCACGATCCGGAAATTCGCTCGGAACGCACTTTCGCTGCCGGACCTGATCGCGCTCGGAACCATGACCGACCAAGCGGCTGAGTTTCTCGGAGAGTGCGTCCGCGGGAAGCTGAACATCCTCATCTCCGGCGGTACCGGCACGGGCAAGACGACGCTGCTCAATGCGGTTTCGGCGTTCGTTCCCATTGCCGAGCGAGTGGTAACGGTCGAGGACGCGGCCGAACTCCGATTGCAGCAGCGTCATGTCGTCTCGCTCGAGTCGAGGCCGCCGAACATCGAGGGTGAAGGTGAAGTACGGATTCGAGATCTCGTCCGTAACGCCCTTCGTATGAGACCCGATCGAATCATCGTCGGTGAGGTCCGTGGCGCAGAGGCGCTCGACATGCTGCAGGCGATGAACACTGGCCATGACGGATCCCTCACGACCCTTCATGCCAACTCCGCGCGGGACGCGTTGCATCGTCTGGAGATGCTCGTGCTGATGGCAGGGGTGGAGCTGCCGATGAAGGCGATTCGCGAGCAGATCGCCGGTGGCTTCGATTTGCTGATCCACATCTCGCGGCTCGTGGATGGTTCGCGACGGGTGACGCAAATCACGGAGATCGCCGGCATGGAGGGTGACGTCGTGACGCTTCAAGACCTCTTCGTCGCCAAGGCTCCGGACTCGCAAATCGGCTGGGACTCACGGCTCCTCGAGCCGCTGGAGGCCACCAGCCTGCGGCCCGGCTTCCTCATGAAGCTCAAGGCGAACGGCGTCGATCTGAACCCCACCGCCTGGATCGGCGCAGCATGAAACGCCTTGCTTTCGCCACACTCGCGGCCGGAGTGCTTGCCGTGTCGACGGCTGCCGCGGCTGAGACACCAGTTCAGATCCGCCGCGTCGACTTTGAGGGCTTCCCCCAGTTGCGGATCACAGCAATCGCGCCCGCAGGAGCTCGGCCCGTCCTGTTCGAGAACGGTCGACCCGCGCCTTTTGCAACCGTGCGCCAGCTCGCCTCGGCAGAGGCACTCGTGCTCGCCGTGGACAACTCGGCATCGATGCGCGGTGTGCCGTTGCAGGAGGCCAAGCGTGCGGCACGGGCATTCCTCACCGGCGAACAGGGCGCGACCGCCACAGGTCTCGTTGCGTTTGGCCATGAATCCTTGGCCCTCACCCGGCAGAACGAAACGAAAGCCGATGTGCTTCGGACGCTGGGGCAGCTCGCGCCCGATCCCGAGACAGGTACGTCGCTCTATGACGCCGTCATCTCGTCCGTGTCACGGCTGGAGCGCATGTCCACGGGCACGCGCATTCTCGTGCTGCTCACCGACGGTCACGATGTCGGGTCGAAGGCAACCCTCGATCGGGCGATCGCTGCCGCACAACGTGCCAGTGTCGTGGTCTATGCGATCGCTGCGGGGGGCAGAGCCGACTCGCAGACGCTCGAGAGAATGGCCGGTCAAACAGGAGGCAGGCTCTTCGATGCGAGCGACATCTCTCAGCTGGGTGCGATCTACGCAGCGCTCGGCCGCGAGCTCGACCGTACCTGGCAGATCTCTTACCTGACGCGAGCACGGCCCGGCGATTCGCTCACGTTCAGGCTGCAGGCGGGAACGGCGACCGCCGTTTCGCAGCTCCGGGTTCCTGGGAGAAACGCCACCAGCGAGGGGCCGCTGCCGGCTTCCCTCACGAACACGGGAGCGACGGCCGCCGTCCTGGTGATCCTCGCTGCTCTACTGCTGGCCGCCGCGGGCACGGCCGTCACCCGGCAACGGCGAGGCACGGAGATCACGCGACTGCTCCGGCCTCACGTCAAGCAGCGCGACGAGACACAGGCGGGGCAGGCTCAAGGGGGCCGACTCGAGGCGCTGACAACCTGGACGGAAAGCGCGCTCGCCGATCTCCCGGGCGCAGACAGGATGACGCGTTCCGTCGAGCGTTCAGGGTTGAAGGTACGCCTCGGGCACGTGCCGTACCTCGCGCTGATCAGCGCGTTCTTCCTCGGGATCGTGGGAACGATCGTGGGAGCCGGGCCGATTGCAGCGGTCTTCTTGATGCTGATCGGGTTTGGGTTGCCGTTCGTGCTCTTCAGCGTGGCGGCCGGGAAGCGCAAGAAAGCCTTCGACCGACAGCTGCCTGATGTGCTGGCGACGATTGCGTCCACGCTTCGCGCAGGTCACGGCCTCCGGATCGCACTCCGTGCAGTCGCCGACGATGGCAGTCCTCCCGCCTCGGAGGAATTCACCCGTGTCCTCGGCGAGGAACGATTGGGTCGCCCCTTGCACGAAGCGATCGCGGCGATGTGCGAGCGAATCGGATCGGAGGACCTCGATTACGTCGCGACGGCGATCAACGTTCAGTCGCAGGCAGGCGGTTCCCTGGCGACGCTCTTCGACACACTCTCCGAGACCGTTCGCGAGCGTCAGAGGCATGCGCGGAAGGTCCGCGCGCTGACCTCGATGGGCAGAACGTCGGCGACGATCCTGGTCTGTCTTCCATTCGGGCTGGCCACCCTGATGACGCTGATCAACCCGGGATACATGGCGCCGTTCTACAAGACCTCGACGGGACAGTTCCTGATGGGCTTCTGCATCACGTCGATGGCGATCGGCGGACTGCTCCTTCGAAAAATCGTGAACGTGAGGTACTAAGCGATGTTGATGCTGCTCATCGCGGGAATCGGATGCCTGGCCCTTTGCGGCTTTCAGTTGACGCGCTCACGGACGGTCGCGGACCGCGATCGACGCTTGGCTCTGACCAGCGTCCGGACAGCCGTCGGCGCAATGGCGGTCGTGCCCGACGCCCCGCGCAGATCGTTGTTCGCCACCAAGGCTGCTCCGCTCCTTGCAGCTGTTCATCGCAAGCTCTGGCGCAAGCAGGACGACAACGAGATCGCGACCGCGCTTGCACGAGCCGGTGCCTCGCGGCGTCTCACTGCGGAGCTCTTCATGGCGGGTCGTGTGGCGCTCGCCGTCCTCGGCTTCATCGCGGGCTTTCTCATCGCCCACGGGCCTGGACGGATCTTGCTCGGGCTCGTGTTCGGGGCCGCGGGCATCCTCCTTCCGGGCTTCTTCCTGAGCAAGGCGGCTACACGGCGCGCAGACCGGATCGACCAGGAGTTGCCGCACTTCGTCGATCAGCTCGCGCTGGTGATCGAGGCCGGCATGAGCTTCGATGCTGCCGTCACCTACCTGGCAGACGTCAGCGAGGGCCCACTTGGGGAAGAGATGAAGCGGGTGTTGACGGAGTTGCGCGTCGGCGAGTCCCGCAGGGCTGCGATACGGAATTTCGCGCTACGCGTCGGGAGCGACGACGCGATGGCTTTCGCAAATGCCGTGCTCGCATCGGATCAGCTCGGCTCTCCCCTCGGGTCGATTCTGCGGTCGCAGGCGAGCGACTTGCGCCATCGCCGGCAGATCTATGCGGAGGAGCGGGCGCAGAAAGCGCCGGTGAAGATGCTCGTGCCCATGGCGATCTTCATCCTGCCCGTGCTGTTCGTCCTGATTCTCGCTCCGGCATTCCTCGGATCACATGGCGTCCTTTGACGCCACCTGGTGGCCCGGCAACGGGTGGGGTTCGGGAGCGGGACCACGATCCGAGCTGACGGGACGCCGTGTCGGTGCGCTCCTTTCGCGCGCCCTGCTGGTCGGCTTATTCGCGCTCTTCGCCTGGTCGAACTTCTCGCAATGGCGTGCCACGGGAACGCCCTCCGGGCTCGGGGTCACCCTCCTCGAGGGCTGGGCTGCGGTCCTCTTCCTCGTTAGGCGCGCCCCGGTCGAGCTGAGCGTCCGGCCGGTCGCTTGGCTGGCCGCGCCCATCGGTAGCTTCGCGATGCTCCTCGCGCGACCGACGGACGGCGGCCTCCCGCATCTCGCTTGCGAGCTGGTGCAGCTCGCCGGCCTCCTGATTGCACTGGCGAGCCTCGGCACGCTCGGACGGTCGTTCGGAATCGTCGCGGCCAACCGGGGAGTCAAGACCCGCGGTCCCTACCGCCTCGTCCGGCATCCGGCGTACTTCGGCTATCTCGTGAGCTACCTGGGCTACGTCGTGGAGAACCCGTCGGTTGCGAACTTCGCGCTGCTCTGCCTGAGCACGGGGTTCCAGCTCGTGCGGATCAGGGAAGAGGAGCGGCTCCTGCGGTCGGACCTTTCGTACGAGCGCTATCGCTCGTCCGTACGACACAAGCTCATTCCGCTCGTCTACTGAGCGTCAGGACCGATTGATGGTCCGCCGCCGCGCGGGCGGCCGGCGTGCGTAGGCGCGGAACTCTCGCTCGAACTCCGGCCACCACGGCGGCGAATCGTCGTCCGCATCGCCGCGCTGGTCCTGTTCGTCGTCGACGCTGAGGACGAGGGCAGCTCCAATCGCGAAGGCAGCCACAGCCGAGAGAAAGGTCACCTGGTCGGCCGTTGGGGGCAGGCGCCCGCCAGCGTGCAGAGCAACGGCGAATGGCAAGGGCCCGGCGACGAGCGCCCAGCCGAGCGCGCGAATGTGACGCGAGCGCTTCTGCGGCGCCCTTCGCGCCGAAAGGGTGATGGTCGCGAGCAAGCCGATGCCCGCAGCCGCGTCGAGCAGCAGAAAACGCATCTCGAGTGACCTTACTCTGTTGTGATCTCGGAAACGAGCCGGATGTGAGCGTCAGCCCTGGCTCCGGATGAACTCGATCAACCGCCGGCGGCTCCCGGGTGCAGCGCGGCTAGCTCTCATCGGTTTCTTAGTCGTGGGTGCTGCACTGAGGCGCGTGAAGACAGGTCAGCTCTCGGCTCGATTCCGGCTGCTGCGCGGCGGCACCGAAGGCAACGCGCGGCTGACTGCGTCGACGGGCGTACTCCTGCTGGTACTGCTGGCGGTCGAAGGAGTGACGATCCTCGCGATTCGCCCATTGTTGTCGCTGCACGTCTTCATCGGGCTGATGTTGATCCCGCCGGTCGTCCTCAAGCTCGCGGTGACCGGCTATCGGTTCGCGCGCTACTACCTGCGCGCTGACGAGTACGTGCGCAAGGGACCGCCCATGCTGCTCATGAGAATGCTCGTCGCGCCAGTCCTCGTCGCCGCCACGATCGCCGTCTTCGCGACGGGTGTCGCGCTCATCGTGGTCGGCCCTCAAGGCGGGATCGTCCTGGGCCTGCACAAGGTGAGCTTCGTCGTCTGGGGCGTCGCGTTCGCGCTACACGTGCTCGTCTACGCACTCCGAGTCCCCCGACTCGTCGTGGCTGACTGGGTGCGCAGCCGTCGCACGTCGGGAGCGGCCCTACGCAGCGGCATCCTCGCGCTCGCCCTCGTCGCGGGCCTGACACTCGCACTGGTCGTCTTGCCCGCAGCCTCGCCGTGGCTCCATCGAGCCGGGGGCGACCACTAAGGTTCAGAGTCGCGAGTTTCTGACCCTGGCTCACGAACTAGTGCGCCATGGCTGGAGCCCATCAGCTTCGAGGATGAGTGCGGTCAAGCCGGTGTCCGTCTCCGTCTCGTGCTCCTCACCCGCTAGCCAGAACACCGCTTCGCCCGGGCCGATCGGCTGAAGTTCGCCCTCCGAGCCACTGACTCGGCCGGAACCTTCGAGTACCGCGAGGATCTGCGGCAGCGTTGCCGGGTGACGCCTGAGTCGTCCGTTGGGTGCTAGCCGAAAGATCGCGGCTCTCACCGGGCACCCGCTTCCCGGTCGGGCCGTCAGTGGGGCGATGTTGACACCGTCCAGAAGATCATCGCGAGGGACGAAGGCCGCGTCCGGAGCAAAGCGCAGTCGTTCCATCGACGGGCAGATGTTATGCGTCCGCCCCTCCTCTCACGCCACGTCCGAAAAGAGGACGGAAGGAAAGCGCGGGTCGCTCCGTCCTGTCGATATGGATCGCCGGCCGGAGTTCCCGTCGTTTCAGCCTGGGCTTTCGCGGCTGAGGGGCGGATAATGGGCGTCCCCCTCGAGATGGCGGCATCCACACGCATCGGCACCGAAGTCGCGGGATTTCGGATCGAATCGGTCCTCGGCCGCGGCGGCATGAGCGTGGTCTACGTCGCCGAGCAGCTTCGGCTTGGGCGAAGGGTGGCGCTCAAGGTCCTCACCACCGAGCTGGCCTGGGATGAGCAGTTCCGGGAGAGATTCGTGCGCGAGTCCCACATTGCTGCTGCGATCGACCACCCCAACATCATTCCGATCTACGACGCCGGCGAGGAGGAGGGGCTGCTCTACATCGCAATGCGTTTCGTTCAGGGGCCGGACCTCAAGGAGGTCCTCAAGCGCGGCAGTCTTGGCGTCGGGCGCACGATCTTCCTGATCGAACAGCTGGCCAGCGCACTCGATGCGGCTCACACACACGCTCTCGTCCACCGAGACGTCAAGCCCGGGAACATCCTCCTCGAGGAGAGCACCGATCACGTCTACCTGACCGACTTCGGCGTTGCGAAGCAGACGACCGCTCGAGGTCTCACATCGACGGGACACTTCCTCGGCACCGTCGAGTACGCAGCGCCCGAGCAGATCGAGGGTCGACCTGTCGACGCGCGGACCGATGTGTATGCCCTGGGTTGTGTGCTGTACGAGTGCTTGACGGGGACGCCGCCGTTCTCGCAGAGCACCGAGCATGCCGTGCTGCACGCGCACCTCGTTGATCCGCCACCCTCAGTCAGCCGACTCAGGCCCGATCTGCCTCAGGCATTCGACGGGCTGATTGCAACCGCCATGGCCAAGGTCCCCGATGACCGCTTCGCCTCCTGCGGAGAGCTCGCCAACGCTGCACGAAACGCCGCCAGCGGCAAGTCACGACGTATCGAGGGAACCGCGCCGGCGCGAGCCGACACTGTCGCCTCGGTGGATACCGCCCCGCCCGCGAGCCCGCCGCCTGCGGGCGCGGACAGTGCGTCGGACGCCGTCCCTGCGCTCGAGCCGGCGACAGCTGGCACTCCGGAACGGAGCGCTCTGCCACCTTCCCGGCTGACGCCGCTGAAGCAGTTGCTGCTGACCTTGCTCCTGGTCGTCATTGCCGCAGCAGCGTCGGGCGTTGTCGTCTACTTCCTCGTACGCGGCGACGACAAGACGGCGGCACCGACCGTCGCCCAGGGGCCGGTCATCCACACTCTTGCCGCACTCGTTCCCGCGCCGGTCTGGCAGAACTGCACGAAGGCGAAGACACCGCGGGCGGGCGCCGTCGAGACCGCGACGTGCCTGCCACCGCAGGGTGCGACGACCTTCAACCCCGATCGGCTCGAGCTCTCGACTTTCGCGAGCGGGGCGGCGGTGCAGCGGGCGTACGAGTCTGAGCGCCGCCGGCACCGCGTGCCGCGCAATCAAGGAAGGTGCACCGGCTTGAGCTGGGGCGGCGAGGGGATCTGGCTGCACAATCCCGCGGCGCCGGGCACGAAACCCAAGCCCGGCGGTTCGCGCTTTTGCTATTTCGCCGGCAACGACGTCGTGATCGTCTGGACCCACCGCAAGTTCGGCCAGGCGACCCACACCGATTTGCTCGGCATCGCAAGTGAGGGTGGCAGCGATCACCCCGGCCTGTACGGCTGGTGGCGTTTCTGGCACCACCGCATCGGCAAGATCCTGGCGTGATGCAGGAGCCCGCGCTCCTCGCGGTTCTGGACGGCGCGGAGAACGGGCGGCGTATCCGCGTCGCGGGGCAGCTCACTGTCGGGCGTGACGACGACGCCGGCTTGCTGCTGGACGACCCGGAGATCTCGCGTGCTCATGCCACCCTCGTGCCTGCTGATGGCGGACTGGAGATTCGCGATCTCGGGTCGCTCAACGGGACGTGGGTGAACGGCGAGCGCATCAGCAGTCCCACGGTCCTCGCGCCCGGAGACGTCGTGAAGGTCGGCACGACGCGCATCGAGGTGCTCGCGGTGGGCGGCCGAGGAGTTGCCTCGGTGCCCCGTTCGTCGCCGACGCCCGTCGAAGCCGAGGACGAGCTGAGGCCCGTCAGCGTCCTGTTCGCGGACGTCGTCGGCTCGACGCCGCTCGCGGAGCGGCTGGACCCAGAGGAGTACGCGGCCTTGATCGGCGGTTGTGTGGATCGGATGTGTCGTGCGGTCGAGCAGTTCGGTGGTGTCATCGACGCGTATATGGGGGATGGCATTGCGGCGTTCTTCGGCTTCCCTGCCGCGACGGAGGACGATGCCGAGCGCGCCGCAACCGCGGCGCTCGCTGTCGTGAAAGCGATCGATGCCTACGCGAACGAGGTGCGGGAAACCTGGACGCTGCCGGATCTCAACGTCCGGGTGGGCGTCAACAGCGGACAGGTCGCGATCGGCGTGGTCGGTTCGGCTGAACGCCATCCGGTCGCTCTCGGCGACACGATGAACGTCGCCGCGCGTCTCCAGGGGACCGCCGAGCCGGGCACGATCGTGATCGGCGGGGCGACTGCGCGAAAGCTCCGCGGACACTTTCTCGTCGCCCCGCTCGGACACGTCGCTGTGCGCGGAAGGGAACGGCCTGTCGAGGCCTGGCGACTGTTGAGCCCGCGCTCTGACCGACGGCGGAGCGAGGCGTCGGGCTTCGTCGGCAGGTCTGACGAGACCGCGCTGCTTGCCTCGGCCGCCGACGCTCTGCGTGCCGGTCGAGGAGGCCTCCTGCTGGTCGACGGGGAACCCGGTATCGGCAAGACGCGGCTGCTCGAATGGCTCTGCGCGCAGGTTGGTGACGACGTGACGTGGCTCGAAGGGCACTGCGCCTCATACGGCGGCCAGCCGCTCTACCACGCGCCTGCGGAGGCCCTGCGCGGCTGGGTCGCGGGGGACGACGTGGCGCAGCGGACGTCCACGCTGGAGCGACTGGGTCTCGAGCCGGGCGCGCTTCCGTACCTCGCCATGCTGTTGTCGGCCGACGCGGGCGACGAGCCCACTCCCGGCACGAACGGCTCCGACGAGTTCGGCGCTGCGCTCCTTGACGCCTACGCTGCGTGGATACGCGGTCTCTGCCGCGATCGCCCGGTGGTGTTTGCCCTTCACGACCTCCACTGGGCCGACCACTGGACACTCGAGCTGGTCGACCGGCTCGTCGAATTGCTCGACGACCTGCCTTTGCTGATCGCCATCACAAGCCGCCCTGCCCCCGAAGCGAACGACCGGGGACTTCGAGAGCACGCCCGCGGTGCGCAGCGCGACCGTCTCGTGGAGCTGAGTCTCGGACCTCTCACTGGCGACGAGGCGGAACTGCTTCTCACGCAACTGGCGCCAGGGGAGCTCGACCCTGAGGCGCGCGCAGAGGTGATTGCCCGCGCGGAAGGGAATCCCCTCTACCTCGAACAGCTGCTGCGGTCTCTGCTCGAAAGCGGCGGCCTGGCGGCGCGTCGCACGTGGGCGCTCACCGTTCCGGCTGCCCAGCTGCCGACCGGGCTCGAGAGCTTGCTGGTGGCTCGCATCGCCGCTCTTCCGCGAGACGCGCGGCGGGTGGCGCAGGCCGGCGCAGTACTCGGGCGCGCCTTCTCTCCAGCGGTGCTCAGTCTCATCGGGGGGATGGAGGAGCTGGAACGGAACCTCATGCGCCTTCTCCGTGCGAACATCATCCGTGAGAGTCGCGCGCTTCCGGACCGCGAGTACGCGTTCACGCACGGCCTGCTCCAAGAGGCGGCGCTCTCAACGCTGACCCGAGCGCGCCGACGCGAGCTTTACCGCCTCGTGGCCACCGCCTACCAGCAGGCCTTCGCCGACTCGCTGGACGACAAGCTCGAATTGCTCGCCTTTTACTTCGCACGCGGTGGGGACCTCGAGCGAGCCCTCGAGTGCCTGGAGCAGGCTGCGAATCGTGCGACGTCGCTTCGTGCGCACACGCAGGCGGCGCACTTCTGGTCGCGTGCGGCCGCCGTCGCCGAGAAGGTCAACGATCCCGACGCGCGGGATCGCATCGAACGCCGATTGGTGGAACTGGGCGCTTAGGGCGAGTTCCGCCCGCGCGAAGTACGAGACGGCGCTTCGGATATCAAGGGCGCCGCTTGCTTCGCTGTCGGTTAGCGGCCTAAGCTCGCTCGGATGCCCTCCGGCACGCGCCGCCCAGCCGCAGTCCTCATGGTCGTCGCCGTGGTGCTTGCAAACGTCGCGTTTCTGGGCCTGGGATCGGTCTTCAACTACCCCGACATTCTCCAGGAGCCAGCGTCGAAGATCCTGGCTGAGTTTCGTGAGGATCAGCGAACGATCATCACGCTCTTCGTTGTTCTTGCTCTGTCGGCGGCTCTGCTCGCCCCGATCGCATTGCTGGTCGGTCGCCTCGCTCCCAACCAACTTGGACGCTGGTCGATTAGCGTCGGGATCGCGGCGGCTGTAGTCCAAGTGATCGGCCTCATGAGATGGCCTCTAATCGTTCCGTTCCTTGCGGATCGTCAGAACACCGACACGTTTGAGACAGTCCACACCACGCTGGGTACGGTCATCGGGGAGACGCTTGGTTATCTCCTGACGGCAACATGGACGGTCCTCATCATCTACGCATTTGCTCAGCGCCTTGCTGGGCCGTGGTTCAAGTACCTCGGCCTGCTAGCGGCAGCACTGATCGCCGTCGGAGTATTCGTCCCACTGGACGTTCCGGGAGCCGATTTCGCCAACTTCGTGGGCTACATTCTTTGGTCGGTCTGGCTGCTCATCTTCGCGGTGTTCATCTGGCGTCGGTCATACGTCGGAGATCCAGCAGCACCGCAACTAGCGACGTAGGCGGGCTGCCCAAAACCAGCCAGCCAAGGCGCCGAGCAGCAGCCCGGCCTCTGGCGCAAAGGGAACGCTAGTCGTCACGCTGACGAGAATCCCGATCGCCACGCCGACCACGGCGCCCATAAGAACAAACCAAGTCCGCCTGCGATCTGGGGAAGCGGCGTCCGCCATCGCAAGATCCTCATCCGCTCAGACTGCGAGGTCAAGGAGGACGGAGTTTCGCCCGAAGCCACTCCGCATGCTCAAGGCCGACGATTCCTTCCTGCTTCACGACAATGCCGGAGGTTTTCGCCAACTCGACCGCATTCCGAAGGAGTTGCCCTGCCGAAGCGTTGTGCACGTCCCACGGCCGTACGATGCGGTGATGATCTCCCTTCGTTCGATCGACGAAGCGAACTGCGAGGCGGTCGAGGCGTTGGACGTGTCGCCGGAGCAACAGCGGTTCGTCAGCAATGCCGCAGACTCGATCAGCGAGGCGGCTCGAGAACCAAGCGGCCGCGCACTGTACTGGGCCATTTACGCGGACGAGACGCCTGTCGGCTTCGTGATGATCAGCGACGATGTCGGAGGCCCCGGATACTTTCCGCAGTACCTCTGGAAACTGTTCGTCGACGAGCGCTACCAAGGATGCGGGTACGGCAAAGCAACGCTCGATCTCATCGCCGACTATTTTCGACGGCGACCTGAGGTCAAGATCATGAGAACCAGCTGTGGACAGGGCGAAGGCAGCCCTCTCGGGTTCTACCAGCACTACGGCTTCGAGCAGACCGGCGAGATCGTCTTCGACAACGAGATCCTGTTGCAGTACAAGCTCCGCTAACGCTCAACCTGGAGCCCTGTCCGAAAGGGACAGTACGGTTCGACGGCGATGCGCCTGCTCGTTGCCCGCTGCGAGGTCCTCTATACCGGCCGTCTGACCGCGCGACTACCCGAGGCTGTGCGCCTCCTCATGTTCAAGGCTGACGGTTCGTTCCTCGTCCACGACGATGCCGGTGGATTTCGTCCTTTGAACTGGATGACGCCGCCAACCATGGTCGAAGACGAGGAGGGACTCATCGTCGTGCGCAAGCGGGCGGGCAAGTCGGAGGATCGCCTCGAGATTCGAATCGCCGAGGTGCTGAGTGATGTGACTCACGACATGGGCGAGTCAGCGGCGCTCCAAAAGGACGGCGTCGAGCGGCACCTGCAGGAAGAGCTTGCGGCGCGGCCCGAAGTTCTCGGCGCGAAGCTTCGGCTAGTCCGGCGGGAATGGCCGACCGACATCGGCCCGGTCGATCTCATGTGCCGCGACGAGAGCGGTGACTGGGTGGCCGTCGAGATCAAGCGTGTCGGCACGATCGACGCGGTCGAGCAGCTCTCCCGGTATCTAGAACGTATTGACGGCGACTGTCGCGGCATCCTCGCCGCGCAGGCGATCAAGCCGCAGGCGCGGACGCTCGCCGAGTCGCGCGGCATCGATTGCGTAGAGGTCGACCTCGCCGTGTTGCGGGGCGAGCGAGAGCCCGATCTGACGCTGTTCTCGTCCTAGTCTCGGAAGAACTCGACGAGGCGCTCGCCCTCGTCGTCGATCTCCGCGCGTTCCGTCTTCGTCAGCCGCCGCAGTGCCTCGATCTCGAGCCCGCGTTTCCGGTCGATGTTCCACGTCGCGGCGACGAACCCGTCGACCAGGACCGTCGGCAGGACGTCGCCGTTCTTCCTGATCACCGTGCTGCGGAACTTCTCCGGCAGGATCCGCGCTCGCTCGGGCGGCGCGTAGGCGAGGATCGAGGAGTCCCACTTTGGCAGGAAGCGGATCGGCGCCGGCGTCTCGCCGTCGGGCAACGGAGCCCGCGGGAGATCGAGGAGTTTGCGTCCACGCTCGTCGCGAAACGCCCGCAGCTCCAGCTGCTCGAGACCGGGACGAAGATCTCCCACGCGGACGCCCGCGAAGCGGAGAAGATCCTGTTGCGTCGCCGGCCCGAACGCCGCGAGATGGCGTTCGACGATTCGCTTCGCTCCCTCTTCACGGTCCGGGAGGTCGACGCCGAGCCAGGTTTGCATGCGGAGAAGAGTAGGCGTGCCCCAGAACCGCCAAGTTCCGCTCGGCGGTAGATGCACGAGGGGCGCGAGTATGCGCGTTCGCCAGCGGCCGCCCATCTCTTCCGCGGCGAGCGCTTCGAGCTGTTCGTGCGTCAGGGGCTTCTTCGCGGCCGCATGCACCTTGCGCGACAGCTCGGCGGTCTGCTCGGGAGTGACGCGCGCCGTTTTCTCCTGCGCGGCCGGAAGGAACCCCGCCGCGAAGTAGGGGTAGTCGCGAGCGCTCGTGATGTGCAGGGTGATTCGGAAGAGCGTCGACTTGACGACGTCGCGCTCTTCGAGCGCCCGCGTGAGCTGTTCTCTCTGAAAACCCGTCAGCCGCGACCAGAGCGCGATGTACGGCGACAGCGAGTACTGAGCCTGGAGCGCGCAGAGGCGCTCGACAGCCTCCTGGACGCCCAGCCGCTTGCGCTTCAGGAGCATCTGCCGCTCGAGCAGTGCTCGGTTCAGCTCGCGCAGCGTGAGGACGCGTTCCTCTTTAGCGTTGGCGGCTGTGCTCCGGGCCATCTACGAGATCGACCCACTCGAGGCGGCGGAGACGCTCGCCCTGATCGAGTCCGTCGGCCGCGCGGATGGGCCGAGTGAGGCGCGCGCGCGTGTCGTCGGCCAGGAGGGCGGACGCGCTGTGCTCGAGTTTCCCGTCTCCAACTTTGGAGGGGATGTCACGTTGCTCGTCTCCTCTCTGCTTGCCGGCGAGTGGGCGGATGCCGCCGTGTTCAGTCGTTGTCGACTGGTCGGAGTTGAATGGCCCACCGGTCTTTTACCTGGGCCGGCGTTCGACGCGCCGGAGAAGGTGCTGGTCGGGGCGATCGTGAAGCCATCACTCGGCTTGCCGCCGGCAGAGGTCGCCGCGACGGCCGAGAAGCTGGCCGCGGGAGGCGCAGATCTGATCAAAGACGACGAGCTTCTCGGCGATCCGCAGTGGTGCCCGCTGAACGAGCGCGTCTCCGCGGTTCGTGCCGTGCTGCCGGACGGCGTTCGCTATGCGCCGAACGTGACCGGCCCAGTCGACTCGCTGCTCGAGCGGGCCGCCCGCGTCGTCGAGCTCGGTGCGGGAGCGGTGATGGTGAACGCCTTCGCCCAAGGCCTCGATTCGCTCCGCGCGCTGCGCGAAGCGGAGCTCGGCGTGCCGGTCTTCGCCCACCGCGTCGGTGCGGCGCTCTGGGCCAGGAACCGCACGATCGGCGTTGCCGCGGATGTGATCGCGGAGCTCACGCGGTTGTGCGGCGCAGACTTCGTCCAGGTCGGCTCGTTCACCGGAACTGTCTACGACACCCCGGAGGAAGTCCGCGCGCAGATCGCCGCGTGTCACCGTGCCGCCGGTATGGCGAAGCGCAGCGTCGCGGTGCTCGGCGGAGGCGTCGGGCCCGACAACGCCGCAGAGCAAGTAGCGGCTGCGCGAACCCGGTCCGGCGTGATGGTGCTGCTCGGTTCTGCCGCCTACAGCGGCGAGTCTCCCGAGGCGGCCGTGGCCTCGGCCATTGCGGGCGTCCGCGAGAACACTGCGGCTGCGAGTGCGTAGAAAGCTGCGATCAGGCCGAACAGGATCAGGCTCGCGGTCGCGTTGACGAGCGCGAGCACCGTCACGAGCCCGTAGATCGGCACCCCCGGCAAATAGCTCCGCGTGATGCCGCTGACGACACGCGGATCCGCGTTGGGATGCAACACGTGGCGCGATCCGTAGAACCAAAGTGCGAAGAAGCAAATCGCCGTGATCGTCATCGTCAAGCCGTAGAGCAGCGCTGCATCCCGACGATCGGCGTCCGAGCGCGCGAACTCCGCGACCACGCGCGTCGGGAACGGCACAAAGGCGATCAGCATCAGTAGGAGCACGTTCAGCAGCAACAGCGGCCCGTCGACACGTGCGAACTGCCTGAAGACCAGGTGGTGGTTGACCCACATGATCCCGATCGTCAGAAAGCTGGCCGCGTACGCGAGGTAGGCGGGCCAGAGGCCGGTCAGGTAGCTACCGAGGTCCCCATGAGGCACGTTGTCGATCCCGACGGCGAGAATCAGCAGCGTGATCGCGATGGCGAAGACGCCGTCGCTGAAGGCCTCGACCCGGTTCGTCTCCACGAAACGGAAGCTACACTTCGGCAACCGCGGGGCTATAGCTCAGTTGGGAGAGCGCCTGGATCGCACCCAGGAGGTCGCCGGTTCGAGCCCGGCTAGCTCCATTTCACGAAGCCCCTGCAAATCGACTTATGACTTGGGAACGCGCGAATGTCTCGCTCATTCGCGTTTACTGTTCGCCTAATACCAGCGAGGACTGCGGCGGAAAGGGGAGTTATGTTTCCGTGGGTTCGCAGACCGTCGCCGGCGATGGTCGTAGCTTGCATCGCTCTGATCGTCGCGCTTAGTGGGACGAGCTACGCCAAGATCCTGGCGCTCCCGTTGAACAGCGTCGGCACGCCGCAGCTCAAGGCGAATGCCGTCATCTCGTCGAAGGTGAAAGACCACACGCTGCTCGCAGCTGACTTCAAGCCGGGCCAGCTGCCGCCGCGGGGCATCCAAGGCTACGAAGTTGTAAGCCCGCCGCCGAACATCGTGATGAACGACATCCACAACTCGATCTTCATGACGTGTCCCGCCGGGAAGAGAGCGATCGGTGGTGGCGGTGCTACCGGGGGCGGAATCGTGCCAGGGGACGGGCCCTACATCACATCCAACCTGCCCTCCGTCGACGGCACCGGCTGGTTAGTCGACACGACGCGCGCGGTCTCGGGTTATTCCGCGTTGGTCGGACGCATTATCTGCGCCGACGTTCCATAGCGTGCGATACAAGCAGCTCGGAGGCCTTGCTGTGTCATCGCGGACGTTCTACTTTACGGTGCTACCAAACTGAGAGAGCTTCACTGAACTGAGAGCACGTCAGACCGCTTGAACGAGCGGCATACGCATCAGCGAATCACCATACGGCGTTATCGGACCCGGAAAAGCCGTGTTCGGCGTGCTTTGGGGCGCGACGGAGTGCGGATCTCTCCTGGCCCGCGCCGGCCAGGTCTCTACGCAGCTCCTCGTTTGGTGAAGCGGCCATAGACATTTGTCGTTGACCGTCGTAGAGTCACTGGCGCCGGACAATCGAGAACTGCGGCAAGGGGAGGGGAGCCCTGTATGCCGACATTCGCTTCGAGAGTTCTCGGTCGTTCGGTTGGCAGGCCAACGACAAGGCACGGCAAGGCACCGGTGACCAGGCGGAATGGCCGCCGTTTCAGATCAATCGACCTTCGCGACGAGTTCGCGCTGGCTCTCGCAGGCAGACGCTGCCCGAAGGAACCCGCGTCACGTTCGACTGGATCAGGGACTGACGGTGAGGACTGCTCCCGTGTGGGCGATCAACGAACACCTGATTGGGCTCTTATGAGCCGCTTCGGAGGGACACGTAGTGCCTGATCAGTATGACTGGGGCTTGTGGTCTGGTAGTGAGCGCTACCAGCTTCCTCACAGCTACGTGTACCGGCGAGACGTGTCCTTGCAGGCTGGTACGACGTACCACTTCCTGACGCGCAACTTACTGCCGTTGACGTACGCCGACCCTGACCCGGTGATGTACCTGGTTCGAGGCAATGACATCGTCGCGTTCAATGACGACTACACGAGCTATGCCTCGGAAATCATCTATACGCCGCCCGTGGAGGATTCCTATCGCCTCGATCCAGGCGATGACATCGGTGCGTTCAATGACGACTCCACGGGCCTTGGCGGCGAGATCATCTCGAGACCGCCGGTGCCCGACACCTACACGCTCGTGATCCGCGCGTACGCCACAGCGACGCCCGGCTTCTGTGATGTCTACCAGGGCGCCGGCGGAGCGGCGCCTGTGCTGCTCGAATCGAATGTGATGTTTGGCGGAACCTACGTCCAGGTGCGGTGGAAGCAGGGCGAATGGTTCGAAACTGGCCCGCCTGTCGTTCTCGAGTTCGGCACGAGCTTCAACGGGGGTGGTTCCGGTAGTGGTGGCGCTCCTGACCCCTTCCTGTTCTTGATCTATCCCGAGCACGCAATCGGCAGCAAGATGTATTGGAACGACGACGGCGCCGGCTTCCCCGATGCGAAGATCGTCCCGCCGTCTGGCGGCACCGGAACGCTCATCTTGGGAGCGTTCTCCCGCTACACCGGTGGAGAGTGCCGGCTGGCCCTGGTCGGGGAGAGCTACACGGCACCATGGATGTCACCCGCTCCCTGGTCGACGGTTGCCGAACAAGTCCCTCCGACACCCGCAGTCACGAAGTACCTGGAGGAATTGAAACGGCGAAAGCCGGGTCTGGAGAAGCTGAGTCCAGACGAGCGCGACCGAGGAGTCTTGGAACTACAACGAAACGTGCTCTCGGAAGAAGAAATCCGCCGACAACTGCCTCGCATGCCCTCCGTGTCGACCGAACTCGTCCGGCGCCAAAAGATCTTTACGGAACGCTACGGGCAGATGGAAAAGGACCTCGAGCAGATGTCATACGACGAGCGTGCAGCGAAACTCGCGCACGTAAAGCGAGCGACGCTGGGGAGGGAATACGCGGAGCCGGAGGGGCCTCGGCCCCCTGAGAACGAATTCGGAGGAACACGAAGTGCCTGACCAGTACGACTGGAGCTTGTGGTTCGGTGACAAGGGCTACCAGCTTCCGCACAGCTATGTCTATTACCGAGACATCACCTTGGAGGCTGGTAGGACGTATCACCTTCTGACGCGCAACTTACGGCCTGTCACGTCCGCCAACCCGGACCCGGTGATGTACTTGGTTCAAGGCGATGACATTGTCGCGTTCAATGACGACTACACGGGCTATGCCTCCGAGATCATCTATACGCCGACGGTGAAGGGCAGTCACAGGCTGGTCATCCGCGCGTTCACCACGAGCACGCCCGGCGTGTGTGACGTGTACCAGGGAGTCGACGGAGCGCCGCCTGTGCTGCTCGAGTCAAATGTGCCATTTGCAGGGACGTACGTCTGGGTGCGTTGGAAGCTGGGCGAATGGTTCGAAACGGGCGCCGGACGCGATGTCGTTGTCGATGTCGGCGGGGATCCCTTTACGGGCACTATCACGGGTGGTGGCAGCTCCGATCCCTACCTGTTCTTGATCTATCCGGAGAGCGCGGTCGGCAGCAAGATGTATTGGGACGATGACGGCGCCGGATCTCGCCAGTCGAAGATCGTCCCGCAGTCCGGGGGTACCGGGACCGTCATCCTGGGCGCCTGGTCTCGTTACACCGGCGGACAATGCCGACTGGCCCTGGTCGGGCAGAGCTACAAGGCGCCGTGGATGTCGCCCGCTCCCTGGGCGTACGTTGACGAGGAAGTCCCTCGTCCAGCTTCGGTCACGAGGTACCTCGAGGAATTGGAACGGCAAAAGCCGGCTCTCAACGAGTTGAGCCCGGACGAGCGAGATCAGCGAGTCCTGGAGCTCCAGCGAAGGTTGCTCTCGGAAGAAGAAATCCGGCAACAAGTAGCTCCCACGCGCGCGGTGTCCACCGAACTCGTGCGCCGCCAAAAACTCTTCTCGGAACGCTACAGCCAGATGGAACAGGATCTCGTACAGATGTCGTACGAGGACCGTGCCGCGAAACTCGCCCAGGTGAAACGGGAGTCGATGGGAAGGGAGTACTCAGAGCCTGAGGTATCCCTGCTCCCCGAAGGCCAGCAAGAGAACAGCTAGGCATTCCGCGAGACGCCAGTCAGCGTCGAACGAGTTTTGCGTTCCCCGCCGATATGCGGTAGTCCGATAGCGCCTTCATGAGCTTGGCCCCGTCTTCGATCGCTTCGAGTTCCGCGGGGAGCTCGACCTCGTGAATCGTCTGGCCTTCCAGCGGCTCCGGTACGAGCTCTACGTGTAGCTCGTGCTCTTCAGCGTCTTGCGTCGTTACCGAAACACCGGGAAGCGTCGTCTTCACTTCGTGTGCGCCCGAGGGAAGAGTTGCGATGATCCTTCCTCGCGAGTCCTGGATCAGATGAACGCGCATTGGTTGCGCGCCTCCTTTCTCGGCCAAAGATCAGAAATCAAGATCAGCAAGCGTGGCGAGCGGGCCAATGTTCGTGACGCTCGTCCGATAGGTGAAGCTCCCTGTCGGGTTCAGCACCTTCCCGTGAGCAGTCGAGAGCAGCTCCCCGGCCGGGTTACGGGGATGGCCCATCGCGAAGCGCGGTCCCCAATCGCCGCTCGGGTTGAAGGGGTTGGTCACCGTCATTCCGAACCTGACACTGCCGCCCGGAGCAATGAAAATACCGAACAAGAAACGGCCCATTGCTACCTCCTTAGGTCGCGCGAAGTCGCCCTGTCTTGATCCCACGGCCGGATCTCCAGCCGAGAGCGGACGCCGCAGCTGCTTGCTCGCCTTCCACCGGCAGCCTCCTTCGCCCGGCCAGATTCCCAAATCGAGCAGCGGCCGTCAACCCGTGCTACCAACCGTGGTACCAAACTGAGAGAACGTGGCCGAACTGAGAGCACATGAGAGCGCTTGAACAAGCCGTACAAGCGCCAGCGAACCACCGTGCGGCGTTATCGCACCCAGGAGGTCGCCGGTTCGAGCCCGGCTAGCTCCATGAAAAACTGAGGAGTCGCCCGTATTGATCGACGCGGTCGGTCGCCGGCTCCGCGAACAGATGGACCCATGAACCCACCGGAAGCAGCCTCTTCCTGGTCAGCGATGCCGCATGGCCGTAACGATCGGCGCGACGTAGAGAGGGCCTCGCCAGTCCGGTTCGTCCCGGATGCACCCCTCGAG
The DNA here is from genome assembly GCA_035573355.1 of Gaiellaceae bacterium. Lineage (GTDB taxonomy): Bacteria > Actinomycetota > Thermoleophilia > Gaiellales > Gaiellaceae > 3-1-20CM-4-69-9. Next base: position 29,459 of record DATMZV010000052.1, read on the forward strand.
CGCTGCGAGCGCGGCCGCAGGGCGGACGAACAGGGCGACGGGTGGGGGGACGAACATCCCCGGAATGTCCCGTTCTCGCTTAATCAGCCGCCATCAGCGCCGTCTGCCTCGGCACCTATCAGGATGACCAGCGAGCTCAGCCAAAGCCAGAGCAGCACCACGACGATCGAGGCGAGCGCGCCGTACGTCTTGCCGTAGCTCGCGAAGTTCGCGGTGTACGCGGCGAAGAGGGCTGACACGACCAGCCACGCGACCATGGCGACCACCGTCCCGGGCGTGAGGAAGCCGGCCCACCCGGTGTCGGTGTCCTTCAGGGAGAAGCGGTACAGCAACCCGATCCCGAGGAGCATCGCTGCTGCAAGGATCGGCCAGCGCAGGATCTGGAACGCTAGCCGGCCGGTCGAGCCGCCGACATCCGACGCGAGCGGCGGAACCGCGACGATCAGGAAGATCACGGCGCCGAGGAAGACGATCGCGCCGATCGTGAGGAGCAGCGCCTTGCCGCGCTTCTTGACGAAGCTCTTTGGCTCGTCTTTCTCGTGCGCGATGTGGATGGCCGTGATCAGCGCGGCCATGCCGCCCGAGGCGCTCCACAGCGCCAGGGCGATGGCGACGAACGCCGCGATCGACACGCCCGCGTGGCTGGCGTTGACGATCTGCGTGAGCTGGTACACAAGGAAGTTCTGGACCTCCTTGGGGAGGGACGAGATGTCCTCGACCTGGCGCGTGACGTCCTCCGGGCTGGAGAAGAGGCCGTAGACAGATACGAACGCGATCAGCGCCGGTATCAGAGCCAGGAACGCGTAAAACGCGACGCCGGCTGCGACCAGCGTGAGGTTGTGCTCTCTGACACGCTCGGGAACCTTTGAGGCGACCGCCCTTGCGCGTGTCATAGCGCCTGGCCCACGTAGCGGATGATAGAGGCACGCTGCGCGCCGTCGGGTCGTCAGAGGATGACCACACTGAGGGGCGCAGAGTCGTTCGAATAGCGGTCACCGTGCCTTAAGGTTCGAGTGGGGCAGGCTAGGAGGCGTTGTCGGGGCAGTGGCACAGCAGAAGCATCTCGTCTTGATCCTCGCCCGCGAGTTCGCGTCTAACCTGGCAACCCCGATGGGAATCACCGACGAGCAAGGACGGCTCGTCTACTTCAACGAGGCCGCCGAGTCGATCATTGGCACGACCTTCGCCGAGGCTGGTGAGATGCCCTTTGAGGAATGGTCGGCGAAGGCCGCTCCTCGAACGCGCGAAGGGGAGCTGCTTCCGCCCGAACGTCGTCCGGCGGCGATCGCCTTGAACGAACGGCGCGCAGCGCACGAGCGAATGAAGGTGACCGGCCTGGACGGCGTCGAGCGTGAGATCGCGGTCACTGCTTTTCCGCTTTTCGCACACGCCGACGAGTTCGTCGGGATGGTGGCGATCTTTTGGGGTTCCTGAACGGGAGCGTTCGCACGTGCAGGTGACGATCTGGGGTTGCCGTGGTTCGCTCCCGACGCCGGGCCGTGACACCGTCCGCTACGGCGGCAACACGTCTTGCCTGGAAGTCGAACTGGCGAACGGGTCGGTGTTCGTGCTCGACGCCGGTACCGGTATCCGCGAGCTCGGAGCGAAGCTCGAGCGGCGAAACGTGCGGCGCATCCAGTTGCTGCTCACTCACCTTCATCTCGACCACGTGGAAGGGTTGCGCTTCTTCGGGCCATTGTGGGACGAGCAGGTCGAGATCGACATCTGGGGGCCGCCTTCGCCCCTTGTCAGCCTGCGCGATCGAATCGCCCGCGCATTCTCGCCGCCGCTCTTCCCGATCGAGATCGCAGACGTCCCAGCCCGTGTCAACTACAACGACGTGCCGCGCGAACAATGGACCCTTGACGGTGCAACCCTGCGGGCGGAGACGGTCGTCCATCCGGGGCCGACCGTGGGTTACCGGATCGAGAGTGGCGACAGAACGCTCGCATATCTGCCAGACCACGAGCCGGCGTTGACCGGCTCGATCAGCGAACGCTCACTTGACTGGATCTCAGGGGCCTCACTCGCCGCCCGCGCCGACCTGCTCGTGCACGACGCCCAGTTCTCCGAAGAGGAATACTCGCAACGGGTCGGCTGGGGCCACTCGAGTTCCGCCGACGCGATCGCGTACTGCAGGGCCGTCGGCGCTGACAGAGTCGTGCTCTTTCATCACGATCCGAATCACGACGACGTCTGGCTCGATGAAAGCGAGCAGCTAGCACAGCTCGTGGCCGGCTCGAACGGAATCGTCCCGACGCTCGCACGTGAAGGGATGGTGCTAGCGGTCAGCTGAGCCAAACTGGTTGAGCCAGGCTAACGTCAAGAAGAGCACAGGCGTCTTGGGAACAAAATACGGGGCCGGCACGACCGTCGACCGACGCGTCTGGGCCCGACACGGCCGCGTCAGGTATCGGCATCGCCGCGCTTGAGGACCGTTGTGGCGATCTTGATGCCGAAGCGGCCCGGCATGAGCACGACGTCCCACACCTGGTTGACCACGCTGCCGCCGGGCAGGTCGTCCGCAATCGACTCCACGATGTCATCGGAGGCTTCGAGGAGGTCATCTCCCGCGTCGATCACGCCGCTCGCCATCCCACCGGCGAGCGGGAGTGCCGCAGACGCGATTTCCACGGTCACGACAGGCGCAAGTCGTCCGAGCGTGTCGTACACGGCCTGCTCGGCCTCCGCCCGGGCGCGCTCGAGACGCTCGCTGCTTTCCTCGGGACCAGTCGTAAACACGCGCCACCACTTCCAGCCCGTCACCCGGCCGGCGCGAACCATCAACGCAACCAGGAGTGCTGTGCCAACACCGATCCAGATAGCCGCAAGCAGGAGTGCCGCCAGCCACCACGACGTTGCACGCGAGAGTCCATAGAAGGCCGCCACGTTCAGGAAGACGAAAGCGGTTGCGAATGCAATGGCGACGAACACCGCAGCCGCGATGTCGCGGGCCGCCCGCCGCACCTCGGGTAGGTTGCGCGAGATCGCGAGCCGCACCTCGCACGAGGCCAGCACGCTCAGATCACGGCCGAGCTCGGCGAGCAGCTCCGTCAGGGAAGGAGACTTTTCGTCGGGCTTCTCCGGCTCGTCCTCTGAGGGGGAGGCGGCTCCGTCGACTGCCTCCGTCACGATGTTCCTCCCACTTCGCCCTATCTGTCAGGGTCGTTCCGCGGGCGAGTGTACTGCGTCGCCTGGCTACGCGATCCTCACATCCACGTCCACCAGTCCGTCGAGGGGCACGGACAAGCACTCAGACGGGAACGGTCCGAACAAAACCGAACGGTCACGACGCGATCGAGGACTTCACTGATGCGAGCACGTTTGCTTCCGGCTCAGGCCGGATCGCGCTAGGCTCCACGCGATGGTCAGCTTGGGCGCCGACAGCCGGCTGGCCGGTGTCGTGTGCGCGTTTGCGGCCGCAGCGCTCGTGCTGGCCGTCGGAACCTGGGCTGAGCCCAACAGGTCGAGTCGCGTCTCCCACCTCGTCAAGGGCACGAACGGAAACGACCTCCTCCGTGGATCCAGGAGCGGTGACGTCTTGGAGGGCCTGGGAGGCAACGACCGACTCTACGGCCGGGCGGGCGCCGACCGCTTGTACGGCGGAGCCGGCAATGACCGTCTCTTCGGGGGTCCCGGCAACGACAAGCTTGCGGGCGGTCCCGGAGCCGACCGCTTCAGCTGTGGGAGGGGGCGCGACATCGTTTACACCACTCCTGCAGGGGGTGTGAGTCGCGACTGCGAGATCGTCCACCGCGGTGCGAGCCCCGCCAACGCTACCGGCGGCACATACCGCGGGGATAGCGTCAGCTTCCAGCTCTCTCGCGACCTCAAAACGATCTCGCAACTCATGATCGACTTCAACGGACAGTGTCCCGCGGGAACGACGACTCGGATTCAGATTGCCAGATCAGGTCCATTCATGGTGGAGACGGACAAGACATTTAGCCTCGACGAGCAGGAGGCCGACGGAGACAAGATCAAGCTGAGTGGTGCAATCCAAGACGGCGGGCAAGCGACCGGCACCTTCGAACTGCAAACCGCGCTGTGTGACACCGGAAGCGTCACTTGGACTGCCGCTCGAGGCGGATAACGCCGATCAACCGCGGCCGCGCCGCCTTGGCTCAAGGGAGGACAACATCGGCTGCCTGGAGAGCCAGCAATGGAAGGAGCGAGGGCTCCACGGGATCGGCGACGAAGGGCTTACTGCGGCCCTCCCGGGAACTCATCCCTCCGCGGCGGTTCAAAGTGCTCCGGCGGCTCCTCCTCGTGATGCTCAGCGATGATCGCCATCAGGTCGCCGAGATCGACCGGCGCATCAAAGTCGAAGTCCGGATCCACGAGCTGAGCACGAAGCTTGTCCGCGAGCTTCGTGTAGCCATCGTCCTCCGCTGCCTTTTCCTCGACCACGCGCAGGATCATGGCGAGGAGCTGACCTCTCGGAAGAGTCCGACCTCGTGCCTCACCGAGATAGTCCCCCTCGCCCATTGTGACCTGAGTCTAAATGACACCTCTACGTCCCAAAGCGTCCCTAGTAGATGTGCAGCTTCTCCAGTAGCGCGAGCGAGTCGTCGAGCGATTCGAACAGATCCTTGTTGTGCTTGATCATCTTGCTGCGCATGTAGACGCGAAGCCACTGCTTGTAGCTGTACAGCTCATAGCGATCGAGCATGTCTCTGAGCGATAGGTCACGCTGCGCGATGAGTCCCGCCAGGTACATCGCACACTCGAAACCGAGCGAGATCGACTGAAAGTACGGAGAGCCAATGGCAGAGTCGCCGGCGAGGAACACCGGTGAAGTGGCCAAGGGGTGGTCGGTGGGGCCTGCTGTCAGCCACTGCCGACTGGTCGCATTGCGAGCTCGATAGAGATCAAGTGGAATCCGGACGATCTCGAGGTCGCCGAGTAGCTCGCCCTGCGTTTCCTCCTTGACCTTGTCGATGAACCGGTCCATCGACTGGGCGACACTGGGAAAGTTGCTGCGAAGCCATTGACCGTCGAATCTGGACGGCATCGCGTCGAACTCTCGGGCGCTGATGTTGACGATGCCCGTCACGTGGCTGACGCTGCCGTCGTAGTGCGTGCGGTGGACCATTGGAATGAACTTGTAGCGCGGGTTCTCGATGTTCTTGTGGTACTTGCAGTACTCGTTGCAGTCGTACTTCTGTCCGTATAGGAAGGTGATGACGAGGGCGTACTCGAGTCGGATCAAGAGCGTGTTTGCGGCTCCGTCCATCTCTTCGGAGCCAGGCACCAGGTGATCTCGGAGCAGCGACCTAGCGCCCGTGCAGTCGATCAGGATGTCTCCCGGCTCGAGCATCGCCACCGCGTCCTCGGCGGTCACGACGGCAGCCGTGCGCTGCACCCCATTCGACCCGCGCGCATCGATCAGATCGCTGACCGCGCGCTCGATCGAGTTGAGAGGGCAGAACCCCAACGTCCAGCCGCGAAGAAGCGCCATCAGGTCCGCGGGAATCGACTGTCTGAAGGCGAGGCCTTCGTCGAGCTCGGCTGGATCGAAGACGGCCTCGACGCTGTCCCCGTCGATGTAATCGGTGCGGTAGCTCTCCACTGAGTCGGCCACGAGGTACGGCGCGAGCTGGACCATCCGGGTGCGCGTGTACTCGTGCCGCTTCTCATAGAGCCGCACGGAAAACCCCTCCATCGACTGGAGCAAAGCCGTCAACAGAAGTCCGACGGGTCCTGCGCCGACCACGTGGACTCGCCCCGTCGAGGGCGGGGTTTCTCGAATCGTGGACCTTGACGAAGGGACCCTTTGCCTCCTCGCTCGAGCGCAGATCGGCGAGGCTTGGAGCTGAGCCGGATCCGCTCGCCTAGAGAGGCAGTCTACGTCTCTCGCAGTCGACGACGACGTGCGCTCGACCTACATGCCTTGCTGGCGCGGCTCGACGGAGCTGCCGTCTTCTCGGGGTCGGGAGCACCGATCAGCGGACTGCAGAGCGGTTGAAGACCCGGATGGCGATGGTGGTTAGCGCGGCGGCGAAGACGGCGACCACGGCGAGGCTGAGGGTGGCCATCAGGGTGGTGTTGTGCATGTTCCAGATGTTGTAGAGCCCGGTGCTGTCGCCGAGCAGCCCGTAGCGGACGAGTGCGAGTCCGTGGGTGAGCGGGAGGACTTTTGCGAACCACGCGAGGAAGCTAGGCAGGGCGCTGATCGGAAAGAGCGAGCCCGCGAGGAACCAGGGCACGATCGCGATTGCGGGGACGCGGGCGATGTACTCCTCCGATTTGGGAACTCGGCTGGCGAGCGTTTCGGCCACGCCGTACATGCCGATCGTGAAGAGGGCCGTGGCGGTGATGAACCAGACGATGCCCGTGCTGGTGGCGTCGAAGTGAATGCCCCGGGCCAGCGCGGCTGCGATCAGTACTGCGACCTGTAGTGCGGTGATCGCGAACGCGACGGCGAGGTTGCCGAGTACGAGCAGTGGGCGTGGAATCGGGGCGGCGAGCAGTTCGCGTTGGGCGCCGCTTTCGCGGTCGACGATCACGCCGAGTCCCGCGAACATGGTGTTGAGCGGGATCAGGAGGCCGATCGTGCCGGTGGCGACGAAGGCCTCGTAGGCGGTGCTGGTGTGAAGCGCCTGCTTGAGAGCAGGTGCGATCACGAGCGCGAACAGGATCGGCGTGAGCAGGGGCACGACCAGCTCCCGGGGGGTCCGGACACTGAGCTGGAACCGTCGCGCCGCCAGCGTTGCAAGCGGCGCGAGCGGGTTGAGGGCGATCCGACGGCGGGGCAGGATCGCTTCGGGGCTAATGGCGGTCATGTCTGGGTGTTCCTTTCGGTTTTCGTTTAGGCGGCGTCGGCGAAGCGTGCGCCGGTGAGCTGGAGGTAGACGTCGTCGAGTGTTGGTTGGCGGGTGCTGATTGAGCTCGCGGCGAGGTCTGTGTCGTGGATGACGGCGATGGCGTCCGGAGCGGTGTGCTCGTGCAGGGGCACGGTGAGCGTGGAGCCGACGGTGAACGCGTCATCGCCGGCGAGGCCACGTGTGCGGAGGGAGGCAAGCGCGGTCGTGGCGTCGCCGTTCACGCGCAGCTCGACGAGCTCATGCCCGAGGCCGGCCAGCAGGGCAGCTGGGGTGTCGAGGGCGACGATCTGGCCGGCGTGGATGATCGCGATTCGGTCGCAGAGCCGCTCGGCTTCGTCGAGGTAGTGCGTGGTTAGAAGGATCGTGACCCGGCTGCGCTTTCGCAGCGTTCCGATCGCCTCGAGCAGCTCGTGGCGGACGCGCGGGTCGAGGCCGACCGTTGGCTCGTCGAGGAAGAGCACCTCGGGCTCGGCGACGAGCGCGCGGGAGATCTCGAGCCGTCGGCGCTCGCCGCCGCTGTAGCTCGCGACGGGTCGGTCGAGGAGCTCGGCGAGGCCGAGCGTGTCGGCTAGCTCGCTGATCCGGCTCCGTGCTGCGCTCGGGTCGACTCGCCAGAGGCGGGCGTGGATATCGAGGTTGCGGCGGCCGGTGAGTGCGTGGTCGACGACCGGGTCCTGGAAGACGACGCTGCTGACGCGACGAGCGGCGAGCGGCTCGCTCGCGACGTCGAAGCCGGCGACATGCGCACTGCCGCTGGTCGGGGCGATCGTGGTCGTGAGCATGCCGATCGTGGTCGACTTTCCGGCACCGTTCGGACCGAGCAGACCGAACACCTCGCCGGCGACGACCTGGAAGTCGATGCCCTTGACGGCTTCGACGCCGCCCGGGTAGATCTTGCGCAGCTGGCGCACGCCGATCGCGGGCTGCTCGAGTCGTCGAACGAGTTCGGATCTGGGTTGCATGAGCTCTCTCCTGTTTCGGATGGGTAGGCCAACGGCTTGTCGCGCTCGGCGGCGTCACATTGGCCGCCGTTGGTTCGTCACTGCTATGACGGCTCCCGAGGGAAGGATGTGACGGTGAACGAGCAGGCCTGGCAGCTAGAACAGTTCGAGCGCTTTCGGCCGCACCTGCAGGCGGTCGCCTACCGGATGCTCGGTTCGGTCAGCGAGGCCGACGACGCCCTCCAGGAGGCTTGGCTGCGGCTGAGCCGTGCCGACACCGACGGCGTCGCCAACCTCGGCGGCTGGCTCACTACCGTCGTCGGTCGCGTGTGCCTCGACATGCTGCGCTCGCGCCGGTCACGCCAAGAGGACTACGTTGGCAGCTGGCTGCCGGAGCCGATCGTCAGCCTCGACGAGGAGACGAATCCGGAGCAGGAGGCGATCCTCGCCGACTCTGTCGGCCTCGCGCTGCTCGTGGTTCTCGAAACGCTCACGCCAGCGGAGCGGCTCTCGTTCGTGCTGCACGACATGTTCGGACTGTCGTTCGAGGAGATCGCCCCGATCGTCGACCGCACGCCGGCGGCAGCGCGACAGCTCGCGAGTCGCGCCCGCCGGCGCGTGCGTGGCGCGACCCCGAACCCCGACCCCGACGTTGCGAAGCAGCGCGAGGTCGTCGCCGCCTTTCTCGCCGCGGCACGGTCTGGCGATTTCGACGCCCTGCTTGCCGTGCTCGACCCCGATGTCGTCTTCCGGATCGACAGCGGTGGCGTCCCGCCGCGCGCACGGCCACCGGTCATCGGCGCCCAAGCGGTTGCGCGTCAGTTGCTCGAGCGGGCTCCGACGTTCGCGCAATTCGCTCGGCCGGCGCTCGTCAACGGCGCCGCCGGTCTGGTCGTCGCCTCCGGCGCGAGGCTAATCTCGGTCGTAGGCTTCACCGTAGTAGGCGGCCGCATCGTCGCAATCGACATCGTCGCGGACCCGCACAAGTTGGACGGATTGGTCATCCGCGCCTGAATGGCCAGCCGCCTTCGCCCGGGCGTGACAGCGTGCATGAGACTTGGTGGGAGACTGAAACTGCGAAGTGGAGATTTCTACGTGGCGCATAGAACCGGCAACGGCAGAGTCGCTGAAGGAGGTCGCGGGTTGGCGATACGAGCCCCCCTATGACTTCTACAACGACGACGGTAAGCCAGTTAGGAACCCCGAACGGTTCTTTGCGGTTCGCGACGACGGCGGTCGCCTCATCGGATCTTTGTATTTCGAAGCGCGTGCCGACGGGGTCTTCTTCGGCCTTGGCCTGCGACCGGATCTCACAGGCGGGGGCCTCGGACTCCGATTCGTGCAGTTCGGGCTCGACTTCGCTCACCAACGATTCCCGGGGCGGCGCGTCATCCTTGACGTCGCTGATTTCAATCGGCGCGCCAAAAGGGTGTATGAACGCGCGGGCTTCCGTGTTACCGGCAGCCATGTAAAGCATTTCGACGGTTGGGGTGATGTCACGTTGATCGACATGGAAGAACCGACGGCCGATTGTTAAGCGGCGTCGCGGAACGACCCAGCGAGTGCAGCCAGGAGGTCGCCGGTTCGAGCCCGGCTAGCTCCATCAACGAAACGCCTGGTAATTCGGGCGAGTCGTCAGGCTCGAGGAGGCGGCGCGGTCGAGTCGCGAACCACGAGACGCGTCGCGAGCTCGACGTGCAGGGTCTCGAAACGCTGCCCTTCGAGCAGTCGCATCAGGAGACTCACACCGGTGCGGCCCATCTCTGCAAGTGGCTGGCGAACAGTGGTGAGGGCAGGCGTCACGATCGCCGCGTGTTCGACGTCGTCGAATCCGACGACGGAAAGGTCCTCAGGGACTCTTAGACCACGCGCGCGAGCAGCTTGAACCGCGCCGATCGCGATGTTGTCGTTGAACGCGAAGATCGCGGTGGGTGGTTCGGAGAGCGCTAGTAGCTGTTCCGCGGCTGCGCGGCCCGGGCCGATCTCTGGCTCCGCCTCCCGCTCGAGAGTGGGATCAGGAAGGATTCCGGCCGCCGCCAGTGCCGCGCGGTAGCCGCGGCGCCGGTCTTCCGTCGCGACCCAGCCCCGTGGCCCAGTGATTTGGCCAACGCGCCGGTGGCCCAGGTCCAGCAGGTGTTTCATCGCCTGGTCGGCGCCCGACATGTGCGCCGCGGAGACTGACGGAATCCGTTCGTTGAGAGGCATGAGCGGGTCGAGGACGACGAACCGAAAGCCGCTGTCAAGGAGTCGCTCGAGCTCCTCGCTCGACTCTTCGGGGAGGATGATCATTGCTCCGTCAGTAAGGCCGTGCAGACGATCGACAATCGAAACCTCGCGCTCGTGCTCGTGACCCGTGGGAGAGAGCACGATCTGAAAATCTCTCTCCGAGAGCGCCTCGGCCGCACCGGCGAGAATTCCGGAGAAGTAGGCGGGAAAGACGAGCGGCACGAGGACACCGACTAGCCCAGTGCGTCCGCCGGACAGGCTTTGCGCGTTGCGGTTGGCGGTGTAGCCGTTTTCGCGGATGACCCGGCTCACGAGGCCCCGGGTCTCCTCCGAGACGTCTTCCCGCCCGTTCAGGACTCTCGAGACGGTCGCGATCGAGACGCCTGCGAGATCGGCGATCTGACGCATCGTTAGACGTTGCGCAGTCTCGGACATGCGCATCATTGAAGCATGTTCCGGAACGTTACGGGGGGAAAAGGTTCATTTCATCTGATTCTTGGGTGCCAGGCTTGACTTTTCAGCGGAGATAGTAGTAACTGTTCCGGAAACGTTTTCGGAACTTTGAGGAATCACCGTGATTTCGCCCACTGGGCGAGAAAGGACAGCTGATGCGACGCAGTCTCCGTTCCGCCCGTTGGGTTGCGCTCGCCGCCGCGGTGGCCTCTGCCGCGGTAGCGACGCTGCTCGCAACTACGACTACCGCCGGCGCCAAGCCGGTGGCCGCGAAAGCTCACAAGTGCCTCGTCATGACCGGCTCGGGCGACCCCGCCTTCACCCGGAACTTCAATCCCTATGCCGGTGGCGGCTTGCCGAGCAACTCGATTGCCCAAGGTGCTTTCTACGAGCCGCTGATCGTGGTGCCTGCAGGCGGTCGCAAGACGATCCCCTGGCTGGCTCGCAGCTGGAAGTGGAGCAATGGAAACAAGACTCTGACGCTGAACATCGCGCGGAACGCGAGATGGTCCGACGGCACGCGGCTCACCATTGCCGACGTCGTTTACAGCCTCACGGCCGGGCGTCAGGACAAGACCATGGACCGGATCGGACTGGTAGGCGCGGCCAACGAGATCGCCTCGATCAAGGCCAGGGGTGCGCATAGCGTGGTCATCACCCTGAAGAACAAGGACTCTCAGTTCATCTCTGCCATCCTCAACCGGGCGTTCGTCGTTCCGAAGCACATCTGGACGAAGGTCGCCGACCCGGCTACCTTCACGAACCCGACGCCTGTCGGCTCAGGCCCCTTCAACGTCGTTGCGCGCTTCACGACGCAGGACTACGTCCTCAACAAGAACAAGCGCTACTGGCAGCGAGGGTTGCCGAAGATCGCATGCCTCGAGTACGTGCAAGCGTCATCGAACGACGCCGCGCTGGCCTTGATCCAGAGCGGTCAGGTCGACTGGACACACAACTTCGTCCCGAACGCCGAAAAGGCCTACGAGGCGAAGGACCCCAAGCACTACCACGCGTTCTACTCGAATTCGGACTACCCGATCTCACTCGTCTTCGACGACACGCAGTACCCCTATAGCCTGGTCGCCTTCCGCAAGGCGGTCAGTCTCGCAATCGACCGCAAGACGGTCTGGAAGCTCGGGGAGTACGGCTACGAGCCCCCGGCAGACGCGATCGGTCTCAGCGGGCTGTTCCCGCAGTGGGTCACGGACCCAGCGGTGAAGAAGCTCGCGAAGCAGATGGCAACCTACAGTCCAGCCGGCGCCAAGAAGCTTCTGACCGACGCCGGTTTCAAGTACCAGGGAAGCCGACTGATGGATCCGAAAGGCGACCGGGTCAAGCTCGACATCCATGTCATCTCCGGCTGGTCGGACTGGGTAGCGTCGAATCAGATCATTACCGCGAACCTCCGTGCCATCGGGATCGACTCCCAGGTGAGGCTCGAGCCGTCCTGGGGCGATTGGTTCCCGAACGCGTTCTCGACGAAGAACCCGACGCTTCTGTGGCAGGTCGCCTCGCGAGGCTCGCCGTACGGCTTCTTCTACTCGAACATGTCGAAGAACGCTTTCATCCCTTCGGGCCAGGACGCGACAGCGACCGGCAACTGGCAGCACTACTCTCACGAGGGTGCGACGAATCTGCTCAACCAGTGGAAGGCGACGCTGAACCCGAAGGTCCAACACAGGGCGGCGGCGCAGCTCCAGAAGCTCTGGCTGCAGAACCTCCCGATCGTTCCCGTGGTGATCGGTGCGCGGTGGTCGACGTACAGCACCAGATACTTCCACTGCTTCCCGACGGCGAAGAACTTCTACGCCGATCCGATCTTCACCACCAATCCCGACAGCGTGCTCCTGTTCACACGCATCTGTCCTGGGGGCAAGAGCGGCCCCTGAGCCGTCCCTGAATCCACCGAACGGCGGGCGGCCCTCCTCCTCACCGCCCGCCGTTTACCCTCCGAGGACCCAACATGCGCTGGTTTGCCCGTAGGCTCGTCTTCTACGTCTTCGCGATCTGGGTCGCGCTGACGATCAACTTCTTGCTTCCGCGGCTGATGCCCGGTAGCCCGATCAGCGGACTGCTTGCACATCTGAATCCGTCGCAGCTTGCGGCCAACCCCGGAATCGTGCAGACCTACGAGGCGCTGCTCGGGGGTGGCCATCACTCGATCTGGCACGACTACGTCACGTACCTCAGCCGGGTGGCGCACTTCGACTTCGGCCTCTCGACGTCGAACTACCCGACTCCGGTGTCCGAGGTCATCGGCCGGACGTTGCCGTACTCCATCTTTCTGGTGGGCGTTGCGTTCCTTCTCTCATTCGTCATCGGCACCGCCGTCGGCATGGTGGCGGCCTGGAGGCGCGGCCGCTTCGTCGACAGCGTGATCGTGCCCGGATTCATGGTGCTTGGCGCTTTTCCGGCGTTCTTCACCTCGTTGCTCGGGCTCTACATCTTCGGTCTCAAGTTCCATTGGTTCCCGATCCAGCATGCGTACGACAGCGGGCTCAGCCCGGGCCTCAACTGGGCGTTCCTGTCCAGCGCATTTCGCCACGCCCAGCTGCCGATGTTGGTCATCATCGCGGCATTCGCCGGCGGCTGGGTGCTGAACATGCGAACGGTGATGATCAACACGATCAGTGAGGACTACGTAACGCTGGCGCAGGCCAAAGGGCTCCGCGATCGGCGTGTGATGACCCGCTACGCCGGACGCAACGCGATCCTGCCGCCCTTGAACGGATTTGCAGCGCTCTTCGCGAGCGCGGTCGGCGGGCTCGTCTTCATCGAATACGTCTTCAGTTACCCCGGTGCCGGGCTCACCCTGCAGCAGGCCGTGCTCGGAAACGACTATCCGCTCGCGCAGGCTCTCCTCGTCGTCCTCTCTGTGTGCGTGATCCTGGCCAACTTGCTGATGGACGTCCTCAACCTCGTCCTCGACCCGCGGCTCCGATCGGCCTGATGTCGCAGCTCGATCCAACCGTCGACCTGCTCGCACCACCGCCCGTGCGCGTGAGACGGCGACGGCTGCACCTTCCCGGTTGGCTCTTGCTCCTGCTGAAGAACCCGAAGTCGTGCGCCGGTCTCGCCATGGTCGCCTTCGTCGTGGTAATCGCCCTGATCGCGCCACTCATTTCCGTTGCCCATCCAAACGAGTTCAACCTCCTCGCCGCGCGGCAGGCGCCGTCGTGGCACCATCTCTTCGGCACGACCGACCAGGGCAGCGACATCTTCTCGCAGGTCGTGGTCGGCGCGCGGCGTTCCCTCCTGCTTGGTGCGGCAGCCGCTTTGCTCGCTACCGCCCTGGCCGCGATCCTCGGTATCACCGCCGCATACGCGGGTGGGACCGTCGACGACGTCGTGAACTTTCTCATCAACGTCTGCCTGACCATTCCTGCAATCCCGCTGCTGATCGTGATCTCCGGGTACCTCAAGAACCGCGGCATGGGAACGATGATCCTTGTCCTTGCGGTTGTCCTCTGGGCTTTCGAGGCTCGCATCCTGCGGGCCCAGGCGCTCACTCTCAAGAATCGTGACTTCGTCCAGGCGGCGAGGGCTACCGGCGAATCGACGACGCGCATCGTGTTCGCCGAGATCGTGCCGAACATGATCAGCAGGATCGCGGCAGCGTTCGTCCTCGTCTTCTACATCGCCCTGCTCGTTGACGCGGGTCTCGAATTCCTCGGGCTCGGCGACATGTCGAAGACGACCTGGGGTGTGATCCTCTACTGGGCGCAGACGAATTCGACCGTCTTGCAGGGCGAATGGTGGCCGTTCTTCTTCCCGGGTGCGGCGCTCGCCTTCACGGTGCTCGGACTCGTCTTGATCCTCGCCGGTATCGACGAGGTGAGCAATCCACGGCTCAGAACCGAGAAGGTGGAGCGCGGGAATCCGCTGCGTACGCTCGCCGTCGGCCGGCTTGCAACTACGCGCAAGAAGGCGGCATGACGAGCCTTGTCGAAGATACGGTCGTGACGCACACGGACAAGGCGACCTTGCTCGAACTGCGGGATCTCTCTGTCGACTACGGCTATGGCTCGACCCGCGCGCGGGCGGTCGACGGCGTGGATCTCGTCATCCGGGAGGGCGAGGTCCTGGGCCTTGCCGGCGAGTCGGGATGCGGCAAGACCACGATCGCGAATGCGGTGATGCAGATGCTTCGCCCGCCGGCGCACATCGCGGGAGGCAGCATCTTCTTCAACGGCAAGGACCTTGTCGGCCAAGGCGCCGAGGAGCTTCGGCGCTACCGCTGGCGCAACGTCTCCATGGTGCTGCAAAGCGCGATGAATGCGCTCAACCCGGTGATGCGCGTCGGGGATCAGTTCGTGGACGCGATGCGGGCGCACGAGAAGATCGACAAGAAGACCGCGCTTGCGCGTGCAGGTGCGTTGTTCGAGCTCGTCGGCATCGACCGGCGGCGGGTGCGCGCATATCCGCATGAGCTTTCCGGCGGCATGCGGCAGCGGGTGATCATCGCAATGGCGCTCTCGCTCGAGCCCGAGTTGATCATCATGGACGAGCCGACGACTGCGCTCGACGTCGTCGTGCAGCGCGAGATCCTGCAGCAGATCCGCGACCTGCAGGCCGAGCTCGGCTTCGCCGTGCTCTTCATCACGCACGACCTGTCGTTGCTCCTCGAGCTCGCGCACCGCGTGGCGATCATGTACGCGGGTGAGATCGTCGAGGAGGCGCCCGCAGCACAGCTGCGCGACGACCCTCGCCATCCCTACACCGTCGGCCTGCTCGGCTCGTTCCCACCGCTGCACGGCCCGTTCGAACGGCTGTCCGGCATCCCGGGAGCACCGCCCGACCTCGGTGCCCCGCCCTCGGGCTGCCGGTTCCATCCGCGTTGCCCG
>DATMZV010000053.1:0-6009 GCA_035573355.1 Gaiellaceae bacterium
CCCTGGTCGGCTGCGGCCTCGGCGGCTTCCGCGGCCATCCGGGCGCGGGGGTGGACGTCGGTCAGCGGCAGGTGCCGCCAGACGTAGCGGACGTCGCCGAAATCGCGAAGGAGCTCGCGAACCACCGGTTCCGCCTGCCCGCAGTAGGGACACTCGAAATCGCCGTACTCGACAAGAGTGACCGGAGCCGCGAGCGGCCCGCGAACGTGGTCCCGCTCCGGATCGACATCGATGTAGAGGTCGGTGAGCGGCTCCCCCGTGCCGAGCAAGACGCGGATCCGCAGCCGCCGGGGGAGCAGCGCCGTGGCACGGAACAGCAGCCATGTGATGAGCGCCGCTGCAAGGGCTGCGCTGAGGATGCCGACTTTCGCCTCCGCGAGCTGGCGTCCGTCGAAAGCGAGCGTCGCGACCAGCAGCGAGACGGTGAAGCCGATCCCCGCGATCGTGCCGCCGCCGGCAACGGCCGCCCAGCCTACGGGTGGTTGTAGTCGGCCACGGCTCAGCCGCGCAGCAAGCCACGAGCAGCCGACGATGCCGACGGGCTTGCCGACGACGTAGCCGAACAGGATCCCGAGCGTGATCGGCGAGCTGAAGGCTTGCGCGAGGAAGGCACCGTCGAGCGCGATCCCGGCGTTCGCGAGCGCGAACAGTGGCACGATCAGGTAGCTCGTCCAGGGGTGAAAGAGCTGCTGCAACCTTTCGTTGGGCGAGGTGGCCGACCTGATCTCCACTCCGGCGACGCGTGCCAGATCCGCCGTGGGTTGCTCGCGGAACTCGCGGAAGCGCTCCGTCGCGCGTTCGAGAGTGGAACGCGGGGGCGGTTGGGCGTAGACCAGGAGACCCATCACGAGGCCGACGACGATCGGTTCCACTCCCGACTTGAGCAGACCCACCCATGCACCGGCTGCTAGGACGAAGTAGACGAGCCCGACGCGCACGTGCACGCTACGCACGACGAGGACGGCTGCGAAAAAGCCGAACGCGACCAGGAGTGGCACGAACCGGAGCGTCTCTGTGTAGACAGTCGCGATAACGAGGAGCGCGACGATGTCGTCGACGACGACGACCGTCAAGATGAACGCCCGCAGACGGTCGGGAAAGCGCGGCCCGACAAGCGCGAGCAGGCCGAGCGCGAAGGCGGTGTCGGTCGACATCGCTATCCCCCAGCCGTGCGCAGATGGGCGGCCGGCGTTGAAGGCGAGGTAAATGCCAATCGCCCCTGCCATGCCGCCGATACCGGCAAGCAACGGCAAGGCGACGCGCCGGCGCTCACGCAGCTCGCCTAGGTCGATCTCTCGGCGGGCCTCGAGCCCGACGACGAAAAAGAAGAACGTCATCAGCCCGCTGTTCACCCACTGGCGAAGATCCAGCGAGACCCCTGCGTCGGCGACGTTGATCGACAGCTTCGTGCTCCAGAGCGAGTCGTACGACGACGCGTCGACGTTCACCCAGACAAGCGCTGCGACGGCTGCCGCCAGCAAAACCGCCGCGCCGCCGGTCTCGGTGCGCAGGAACTCCCGCAGCGGCGTCTCGACGCTTCGCGCCCAGGCCGTCCGTCCTGAGAAAAATGCAGCAGGACTGGTCGGATCGCTGCTAGTGCTCATAAGGCTCCGGCAGATCGAGGAGTTGCGTCTGGAGGCCTACTGTGGGGCGAACGCGAACGCAACTTCGTCGATGTAGCACCAGCTCCAGTCCTCGCCGGGCTCGGCGGAACGAATGATCGGGTGGCCGCTCTCACTTGCATGCGCGGTCGCGTGCTTGTTCGGCGATGAATCGCAGCAGCCGATCTTCCCGCATGTCATGCACATGCGGAGATGGACCCACCCGCTCCCGATCTTCAGGCACTCCTCACAGCCCTGGATCTTCTCCGGTAGCGCCGTTACCTCGATCTGATCGAGGTGGCTGCAGATCGAGCCTCCTGCAGACATGCCGTCTCCTCTCGCTTTGGAATGACCTTAGCTTCCGGCGGCCGCGTCGCGAAACACGAGCGCAATCGCAAAATCGCCTGCACGGTCGGTCCACCACGACTCGACCCGAAGCCCGGCCTGACGCGCCTCGAGCTCGAGCCGCTTGCGGCGGAATTTAGAGCTGATCTCGACCCGGAGTGGCTCGCCTGCTTCGAACGCCACGGGGAGCTCGAGACCGTGGAGCGAGACGGTGTGTGCCTGCCGCGCGCGCAGGCCGATGTCCATCCATTCGTGCTCCGGATCCCAGCGCGCATCGTAGACGAAGCGCTGCTGCTCGAACGTCCCGTCCAGCTCACGGTTGACGGCGGTGAGAGCGTTGCGGACAAACGCCTCAGTGACGCCCCCGCTGTCGTTGTACGCCGCCTCCAGTCGCGCAACGTCCTTGACGAGGTCGACGCCGAGCAGAAGCGCGTCGTCTTGGGTGAGCCCAGTACACAGCCTTCTGAGGAACCGCCCGCGCTGCTCCGGGTGCAGGTTCCCGATCGTGCTTCCCAGGAAGGCGATCAGCCGGCGTTCGTAACCGGCGAGCACGCCAAGATCGCGTTCGAAGTCACCGACGATCGCGTGGACGAAGACCCGAGGGTAGGCGGCCGCGATCGACTGTGCGCTCGCTCTCAGGGTCTGCTCGCTCACGTCGAGCGGGACAAAGCGTTCGAGCGTGCCTGCTGTGTCGAGCTCGTCCAGCAGGACACGGATGTTGTTCGCACTCCCGGCGCCGAGCTCGACGAGCGTGCGTGCCCGCGTGCGTTTCGCGATCGCGCTCGCCCGGTTGCGCAGGATCTCACTCTCACGGCGAGGGAGGTAGTAGTCCGGGAGCCGCGTGATCTCGTCGTACAGACGCGAGCCGCGCTCGTCGTAGAGCCAGACGGCGGGCAACGCTTTGACATCGGCACGCAAGCTCCGGAGCGTTTCCTCGTAAAGGGCCGGACGACCGTCGGCTTCGTCACGGAGAACGTCGACACGGACGCCGCCCTCCTCAGTCGATGCTCTAGCCATCGCGCGCGCACCGCAGGCCGGAAAAGATCTGCCGCCGCTGCGGAAGATCCCAATTGCGGAAAGTGAGCCGGGCGACGAGCGGATCGCTGAGCCACGAACCGCCGCGCAGAACCCTGTACTCATCGCCGAAGAAGACCTCGGAGTATTCCGCGTACGGAAAAGCCGAGAAGCCGGGGTAGCCGTCGAAGAACGACGACGTCCACTGCCAGACCGCGCCTGTCATGTGCTCCAGCTCCGCGGCAACCGTCTTCGCGGCCTTCTCCCACTCGGGCTCGGTGAGCAGGCGCTTGCCCGCCCAGCGCGCGTACGCCTCCGCCTCGTGAAAGGAGACGTGCTGGACGGGCGCGTTCGGGGGCGCGGCGAGGTCCCAAAGGAGCGGCCTGTCCGCTCGTTCCGCCTCGCGCCACCCCCAGCCCTGGGCACTCCAGACGTCACGGTCGCGATAGCCGTCGGCGTCGACGAAAGTCGCGTACTCGGCATTCGTCACGAGTGCGCGGTCGATTCGAAATGGCGCGAGCTCGGCGAGGTGGGCCGGCCGCTCGTTGTCATACGCCCACGGGTCGGTGGAGCCGAGTGTGATCGGACCACCGGGGACAGTGACCTCACCGCTCGCACTCACCTCGGGTGGGCCCTGAGGCGACGGCCCCGGCAAGCCTGCAAGCGCCAGCGTCTGCGCCATCGTCTCGACGTGCTGGAGCTCGTGTTGGACCACCATCCCCACGACGAACCCCTGCTCGAGCAGCGGATCGCCATCGTCGAGCGACAGTTCAGGGAGGAGCGCGAGCACGGCCTCGCGGACGTCCTTGACATACCCGCGTGCGGCTTGCGGTGGCAGGATCGGCAACCGGCCGCGCTCGCCGCGTGCGTGCGCGAACGAGTCATAGAGGTCGTCGTACTCCGACGAGAGTACGGTCAGTCCGCCGACGCGTCGCAGGATCCAGAGCTCCTCGAAGTGGCCGATGTGAACCAGATCCCAGACGAGCGGCGATTGCACTGGCGAGATCTGACGCGTCAGCTGTTCGTCCGACAGCGGCTCAAGCAGATTCTCCGTCCGCTGCCGCGCGTGCTCGAGGGCTACGACGAGCTCAGACGGTGACACCGAGCTCGGCAAGACGGGTGAAGACGAGCGCCGCGACCATCGATCCCTCACCGACCGCAGCTGCGACACGCTTCGTCGAGCCGTGCCGAACGTCACCTGCGGCGAAGAGACCCACGCGGCTCGTCTCGAGCGGGAGTGGATCACGATCGAGCGGCCAGCTGTCAGGCAGGCTGTCGTTCTCGAGCAGATCCTGTCCGGTCAGAATGTAGCCCGCTGAATCGGTGAGAACGTGCTCGCGCGAACACCAGTCGGTGTGTGGGCTACCGCCGATGCAGAGAAAGACGGCGTCCACCGCGCGCGTATCTGCTTTGCCGGAGGCGTCGGCGAAGGTGACAGCCGCGATCTTGTCACCGTTCCGGTGCAGCTCGGTCAGCTGCGTCTCCAGATGGACGTCGATCAGCGGATGCTGTTCGATCCGCCTGATCAGGTAGGCGGACATTGTCTTTGCGAGCCGGTCGCCGCGCACGAGCATCGTTACGCGGGCAGTTGCGTTCGCGAAGTTGAGCACGGCCTGGCCGGCCGAGTTGCCGGCGCCCACGACCACCACACTCTGCCCCGCACATTGCGCCGCCTCGCTGCGACCCGCGCCGTAGTAGACGCCGTGGCCAAGGAGCTCGTCGATGCCCGCCAGCTCGAGTCGCCGCCAATCCATGCCCGTCGCCGCCAGAACGACTGACGCACTAATCTCGGAGCCATCGTCGAGGGTCAGCTCGACGAGTTCGTCGTGACCTTCGAGCCGACTGCCCTGGACGCCACGTAAGACCATCAGTTCGGCCCCAAAGCGCTCCGCCTGACGACCGGCCAGACGCGCCAACTCGGCGCCACCGATCCCGTCGGGAAACCCGAAGAAGTTCTCGATCATGGCCGTGTACGAGGCCTGGCCGCCGGGCACATCCCGGTCGCACACGATCGTCGACAGGCCGTCGGAAGCGGCGTAGACGGCGGCCGCGAGGCCCGCCGGTCCGGCGCCGATGACTACAAAGTCATAGTGCGCCTGTTTGGGCGGCTGCAGGCCACCCCAGGCCAATGCGATCGACTCGACGGTCGCACTCGCGAAGGTCCGGTCGCCGTCGACCAAGACGGGGAGGCTCGCATCGGCCATTCCTAGGTTCGCGAGGAGCAGGTCGGCCTCCGCGGAGCCTGCCTCGTGCCACTCGTACGGCTGCGCGGTGCGCGTCAGGAAATCTCGAAGGCGGTA
The DNA here is from genome assembly GCA_035573355.1 of Gaiellaceae bacterium. GTDB lineage: Bacteria > Actinomycetota > Thermoleophilia > Gaiellales > Gaiellaceae > 3-1-20CM-4-69-9. The sequence continues at coordinate 5,261 of DATMZV010000053.1, forward strand.
ATGGTCGGCGTCCATCCGACGACCCACAACCTGAACCGTTGGGCGTGCCGGGCTCACGCCGTCGATAGTAATGGGCGACTACAGGTCTACGGACCGCGGTGAATCTTGGGCGGGAATCTCGGGAAACCTCGGATCGAGCCGGCGCAGCGTTTCCACGAGCACGGTCGCGACGGCGAGGTTCCGCAACCAGTTCCGGTCTGCGGGAACCACATGCCACGGGGCGTGCTCCGTCGAGGTGGCGCTGATGGCGTCGTCGTAGGCAGCGGTGAACTCGTCGTAGCGGCGGTTGGTCTCTTCGTCGCCGGGGTTGTACTTCCATGCCTTGGTCGGATCCGACTGCCGCTCCTCGAACCTCTTTCGCTGTTCCTCCGCGGAGACGTGCAGGAAGCACTTGAGGACCGTCGTCCCTTCCTCCACGAGCAGTTGCTCGAACTCGACGATCCGGCCGGGGCGCTTCCGCCAGATCTTCTCCGGCGCGAGCCCGAGCACGCCGACCGTCACGACGTCTTCGTAGTGCGAGCGGTTGAAGATGCCGATCATGCCGCGCGCGGGACACTCGGCGTGGACACGCCAGAGGAAGTCGTGCGCAAGTTCATTCGGTGTCGGCACCTTGAACGACGTGACGTGGCAGCCCTGCGGATTGACTCCCGTGAAGACGTGGCGGATCGTGCCGTCCTTCCCGGAGGCGTCAAGTCCCTGGAGGACCAGCAAGACGCTTCGCTTCCCTTCTGCGTAGAGCCGCTCCTGGA
>DATMZV010000054.1:0-2128 GCA_035573355.1 Gaiellaceae bacterium
GCGCAGGCTGTTCGAGAGCGGCCACAGCGACGTCGTCGCGGCGCATCCCGGGCTCTCGCGTCTTCTCGAGGCGGCAGGCAACGGCCGCTCCGTCGCCGAGCCCGCACCAGCCCCTGCCCCCGCGCCGGCGGCCGCCGAGCCCGTCTCCGACGAGCTCCTCGGCGCCGTGGCGGCCGCGATGGCGCTCGTGAAGGCGCACAGAATGCACGGCCACCTCGCTGCTCACCTCGACCCCCTCGGCTCCGAGCCGCCGGGCGACCCGGCGCTCGAGCCGGAGCGCCTCATTCCGAAGCTCACGCCGGAGTTGCAGGCGCGGGTTCCTGCATCGGTGCTGCGTTTGTACGTGCCGGGCGAAACGCTCGCCGACACCCTCCCGCGGCTGAGCGACACCTACACGGGGACGATCGCGTACGAGATCGAGCACATCTCGGACCACGAGAAGCGCGTGTGGCTGCGTCAGGCGATCGAGTCGGGCAAGTACCGCAAGCCTCTCGCAGCGGAGGAGCGAAAACAGTTGCTCGCGCATCTCTCGCGCGTCGAAGCATTCGAGCAGTACCTGCGCCGCGCGTTTCTCGGGCAGAAGGTGTTCTCCATCGAAGGACTGGACGCGATGGTGCCGATGCTGAATGAGGCCGTCGAACTGGCGGCCGAGAACGGCGCGCACGAAGTCGTGATCGGAATGGCGCATCGCGGGCGTCTCAATGTGCTCGCGCACACGCTCGGGCTCGGCTACGACTCGATTCTCCGGGAGTTCGAGGGCGAGCGGACGATCGAGGCGGTTGTGGCCACCGACGAAGGCGGCACGGGGGACGTGAAGTACCACCTCGGGGCCGAAGGAACGCGTTCGACTCCGGCGGGCGACATCACGGTCACGCTCGCCGCGAACCCGAGCCACCTCGAAGCCGTCGACCCGGTCGTCGAAGGACGCGCGCGCGCCGAGCAGACGGACCGCTCGACCCGCTACGGCATGCACGACCCGAGTGTCGCGCTGCCGGTGCTCATCCACGGCGACGCATCTTTCGCGGGCCAGGGCGGCGTGGCGGAGACGCTCAACCTGTCGGCCCTCGAGGGCTACTCGACCGGCGGCTCGCTCCACCTGATCGCGAACAACCAGGTCGGGTTCACGACCGATCCGAGCGAGGGCCGCTCGACGCGCTACTCCAGCGACCTCGCCAAGGGCTACGACGTCCCGATCATCCACGTCAACGCCGACGATCCGGAAGCTGCGATCTCCGCGGTCCGCCTTGCGCTCGCATTCAGGCGCCGCTTCGAGAGCGATGTCGTCGTCGACCTCGTCGGATATCGACGCCACGGTCACAACGAGCAGGACGAGGCGGCGTACACGCAGCCCCTGATGGCCGCGCAGATCGCCGGGCACGCGACGGTTCGCGAGCAGTTCGCGGCACGGCTGGTCGAGGAAGGCGTCGTGACACAAGAGGAAGCCGACGAGCTGCTCGCCGAGGTCACCTCGGAGCTCAAGCAGGCTCACGAGGCGCTCAAGGCGACGTTTGGCACAGCGCCGCAGCCGGAGGGGAAGATCCCTTACTCCAGCGGGGACGGGGTCGTCACGGCTGTCTCGGCCGACCGCCTGCGTGAGCTGAACGATGAGCTCCTACGCGTCCCCGAGCACTTCACGGTGCATCCAAAGCTGCTGAGCCAGCTGGAACGACGGCTCAAGACAATCGAAGAAGGCGGGATCGACTGGGGCCAGGCGGAGGCACTCGCATTCGGTTCGTTGCTCGTCGAGGGGATCCCCATCAGGCTGACCGGCCAGGACACCGAGCGGGGCACGTTCTCGCACCGGCACGCCGTCCTGCACGACGCGCACACCGGCGAAGTCTTCACGCCGCTGCAGAACCTCGACGACGCCACGGCGTCCTTCGAGATCTACAACTCGCCCCTTTCGGAATATGCGTGCCTCGGATTCGAGTACGGATATTCGGTCGCAGCACCGGAGGCTCTCGTGCTGTGGGAAGCCCAATTCGGCGACTTCGTCAACGGCGCGCAGATCGTGATCGACCAGTTCATCGTCGCGGGCCTCTCGAAGTGGCGTGAGACGACACGCCTGACGCTTCTGCTGCCGCACGGCTACGAGGGCAACGGCCCCGAGCACTCGAGCGCTCGCCTG
>DATMZV010000055.1:0-10844 GCA_035573355.1 Gaiellaceae bacterium
GTCGTGCAACTGCGTCGTACGCTTCTCGCTTGCATCGCAATTTCCTTTGCGGCGATCGACCTCGTCCACAAGTCGATTGCGACGGCAGAGTTCCATCACGCGCGCACGCCGTTCGTCGCGTTGATGATGTTCGCGCTGATCGCCGCGCTCGTTGTGTTCGTGCCACGCGTGCCGTCGAACGCAGCAGCGATCGGTGCGGGCGTCGCAGTCGGTGGTGCGCTCGGGAACCTCATCTCGCTCTTCGCCTGGGCGCAGGGCGTGCCGGATCCGCTGATCGTCACGAGCGGTGTGCACGCTGTTGCGTTCAATCTCGCAGACCTGTTCGCGCTCGCAGGCGACGCGCTGCTACTCAGCGCGGTCGCCGTGTACGGGTTGCGTAACCGCGGCCGGCTCGCCGAGCCGGTCTAGCGGCTTCTTCTAGTACAGATCTTCGAGATCGTCGACGATGATCGTCTCGTCCTCGCGCCGGCGTCTCACGACTTCCGAGACGGCGAGCAGGAGTGGCAGTGTGACGACAGCTACCACGCTGGTCCACGCAAGTGCGAACCAGGCGACGACGAGAGCGGCCACGCCGAAGCGCTGCCCTACCGGGTCGTGCCGCAGAAACCGCATAAGCACGACGGCTTCCTTCATCTTTGGCTCCTCCCTTCAGAGCCAGGAATCGGCTGCTGCGGGCCAGGCCTCCATCCCTCGTATGCGTAACGAATGGGCCAGCAGCAAGACTGTAGGGAGGAACCCAAATGAGGGAGAACTGATGACGAAAGTCCAAAAGACCGAGGCGGAGTGGCGCGCAGAGCTGAATCCCGAGCAGTACCGCGTGCTGCGGGAGAAGGGCACCGAGGCGCCGTTCACCGGGGAGTACGACCATACGTTCGAGCCCGGCACCTACCGGTGCGCGGGCTGCGGGGCCGAGCTCTTCCGCTCGGAGGCGAAGTACGACTCCGGCTGCGGCTGGCCCGCGTTCTACGCGCCGGCCGACGGTGAGGCCATCGACGAGGAGACAGACACGACTCACGGGATGGTTCGCACCGAGGTCATGTGCTCGAACTGCGGCGGCCACCTCGGCCACCTGTTCCCGGACGGGCCTGCCCCGACCGGGATCCGTTACTGCATCAATTCGGCAGCACTCGAACTGGAGGAGGAATAGTGGAGAAGAAGGCAACATTCGGCGCCGGCTGCTTCTGGGGCGTCGAGGCGGCGTTCCGTCAGCTCGACGGAGTGACCGCGACGCGCGTCGGCTACTCCGGCGGCCAGATGGAAAACCCGACGTACGAGGACGTCTGCTCGCACAAGACCGGTCACGCCGAGGTCGTCGAGGTCACCTACGACCCCGACCGGATCTCGTACGACCAGTTGCTCGATGTCTTCTGGGCGAAGCACGACCCGACGCAGCTCAACCGTCAGGGCTGGGACATCGGTGACAACTACCGTTCTGCGATCTTCTTCCACGACGCCGAGCAGCAGGAGGCCGCTGTGAAGTCGAAGGCCGCAGAGCAGCGGAACTGGGGCGCGCCGATCGTGACGCAGATCGAGCCCGCGGAAACGTTCTACGAGGCTGAGGACTATCACCAGCAGTACCTCGAGAAGCGCGGCCGCTCGAGTTGCACGCCCGCGCTGCAGAAGACGGCGAGCTAACCGGCAGCGAGCTGACCGCAGGCCGCAGCAATGTCGCGGCCTCGCGTCAGTCTCACTGTGGCAGGCAGGCGCGCGCGGTCGAGCACGTGCTTGAAGGCATCGATCGCCTTGCGCGACGAGCCGTCGTACATCCCTGTGGGGTTGTACGGGATGAGATTCACCTTGAACACCTTCGGGTCGAGCAGGTCCGCGAGTGAACGCGCCTGCTCGACTCGATCGTTCACACCGCGAAGCAGCACGTACTCGACGAACACCTTGCGCCGGCGCAACCTGAAGTAGCGCTCGCACTCTGCCAGCACGTCCGCGAGTGGGTAACGCTCGTTCACGGGCATCAGCTCATTGCGCAACTCGTCGGTCGCCGCGTGCAGTGAGAATGCGAGCCGAATCGGCTCCTCGACCTCGTCGACGAAGCGTGTGAGCCCGGGCAGCCAGCCGACCGTCGAGATCGTCGTGCGCCGCCACGTGATGCCGACGTCCGGCAGCGAACGCGCTGCCTCGAGCACGGAGTCGAGATTCAGCATCGGTTCACCCATGCCCATGAAGACCGCATGGTCGACAGGCTCGATGCGACGGAAATGAAGGGCCTGGTCGAGGATCTCCGACGGAGTCAGGTTTCGGCCGAAGCGCATCTGCCCGGTGGCGCAGAACGTGCACGTGAGCGGGCAGCCCGACTGCGACGACAGACAGAGCGAACGTCGTCCGTCGCGGTAGCGCATCAGCACAGCCTCGACGGGATGACCCTCGCGTGTTCGGAACAGTGCCTTCACCGTTCCGTCGCTCGCCTTCGCCTCTCGCTCGAGCTCGAGCGTCGAGAACGGAACTTCCTGGTCGAGCTCGCGACGGAGCTCGCCGGGGAGGTTCGTCATCTCCGCATAGCCGCCGACGCCGCGCGCCGCCCAATCCCACACCTGGCCGGCACGGTATGGAGGCTGACCGCGCTCGCTCAACCGCCGCTGCAGAAGCGCACGATCCACGCAGGCAGGGTAGCGCTGTGGTTACGTCGTGCTGTCAGCGCGTGAAGCGCCAGGCGTCCTGGATGGCAGTGCGTTCGCCGACCACGAGCTCGACGCCCCGGCCGAGCATTCGTTCGAGACCTTCCAGGTCGACGTCGGCTGGATCGCCGACTGCCACCTCGATCCGCCCGTCTTCCAGAAAGCGAACCGGGACGACGAACATTCGGCGCACGACCTCGAGCGGCAGCATCGCCGCGGCCTTGGGGTCGAGCGGATGCCGTACGAGATCCACGTAGCGAAGGCCGGCCTGCTCGGCCAGAGCGGCCGCCAATTCAGGCTCGAAGAGCCAGCCGCGCCTCAGGAGGGTTTCGCCGAGACGCATCCCGGTGACCTTGACCTCCTCGAGCGCCGAGTCGAGGCGCTCGTGCGTGATCCACCCCTTCTGGAGGAGGATCGCACCGAGCAGCGGTCGGACCTCGTTCTCGAAGAACGAATGGTCGAGACGCAAGGGCGCGGCCGAGCCAGACGCGAGCCGTAGGCCGCCACCGAGAAAAGATTTGTTGTCAGAGTCAGGCATCTCCACACCTTCCGCCACGATCATCGGCCGAAAAGGGGTCGTGGACGATCACCCGCGTAGGGGAGGGGTTCAAAACTGCAAAATAGGCCCGTGATCGATTTCCGCTCCGACACCCTGACCCAGCCGACACGGGCGATGCGTGACGCGATCGCGAACGCCGCCGTCGGCGACGAGCAGAAGCGGGAGGACCCGACTGTCAACGAGCTCGAGCGGCGAGGCGCCGAGTTCCTCGGACACGAGGAGGCGGTCTTCCTTCCGACCGCGACGATGGCGAATCAGATCGCGCTGAACATCCTCGGCCGCCCGGGCGACGCGTTGCTCGTCGAGCAGCACGCGCACATCATGTTGTCGGAGCTCGGTGGGCCCGCCGCACATTCGGGGCTCCTGACGATCGGGCTGCCGGGAACAAAAGGGAGGTTCTCGCCGGATCAGGTCGTCGCCGAGATCCGCGACCGGACGAGCGTCCACGTCGCGCCCACGCGAGTCGTCACGATCGAGAACACGCACAACAGCGCCGGCGGACGCGTCTGGCCGCTGGAGGAAGTCGACGCCATCGTCGCCACATGCCGGGAGCACGACCTCGCCGTGCACCTCGACGGTGCGCGGCTCGTCAACGCCGCGATTGCAACGGGCGTCGACTCCGCGCGGATCGGCCGCGGGTTCGACACGGTCACCCTGTGTTTTTCGAAAGCCCTTGGCTGCCCGCTGGGTGCGCTGATCGCCGGCTCGTCGGAGCTGATGACGCAGGCGCGCCGAGGCAAGCATTTCTTCGGCGGCGCGATGCGCCAGGCTGGAATCGTCGCGGCCGCCGCCCTCTACTCACTCGACCACAACGTCGACCGAATTGCAGAAGACCATGCACGTGCTCGACGCCTCGCCGAGGGGCTCGCCGCTGCTGGAGTTCCGATCGATCTCGAGCAAGTCGAGACGAACTTCGTCCAGATCGACGTCGGGCCGGATCGGGCCGGTGCGATCGAGCGCCTTAAGGACGGCGGCGTTCTTGTCTCGACCACCGTGCACCCGTCCGTCGTGCGGGCCGTGACTCATCTCGACATCTCCGACGACGACATCGACGTTGCGGTCGAGGTCATTCCCGCGGCGTTGAAGACGCTTGCCGCAGCCTGAGCCGCCGGTCGCCGAGCTGTCGCGCCTCGTCCGTGAGGCCCAGACAGGCGAGCGGATCCCGTCGGTCAGCGCCGCCGCGATCGGGAACGGCGAGCTCGTGTGGCAGGAGGCGCTCGGTCTTGCGAACGTCGACGGAGAGCAGGAGGCGACGACCGACACGCAGTATCGCGTCGGCTCGATCACGAAGACGTTCACCGCCGCAGCGATCATGCAGCTGCGCGATGCCGGTGAGCTCGAGCTCGATGATCGGCTCGAGCAGCACATCCAGGAGGCGCATCACGGCAGCCCGACACTTCGCCGGCTGCTCGCGCACGTCTCGGGTCTTCAGCGCGAAGTGCCGGGCTACGTCTGGGAGACGCTCGAGTTTCCCGACCGCGACGGGCTGATCTCCGGGCTCGCAGACGCAGAACAAGTACTTCCGGCGGGTGCGCGCTGGCACTACTCGAACCTCGCCTTCGCGCTCCTCGGCGAGGTCGTGGCTCGCCGCTCCGGGCTCGAATACGAGGAGTACGTCCACGAGCGCCTCCTCGGCCCGCTTGGTCTCGAGCGCACGACGTTCGAACAGCTACAGCCGTCGGCGACCGGCTACCTCGTCGAGCCGTACTCGGACCGCGTGCGGCAGGAACAGGACCTCAGCAAGGGCGCGTTCGCCCCAGCCGGGTCGCTCTGGTCGACGACGGCCGACCTCGTGCGCTGGGCCGTCTTCCTCGTCGACGGCGCAGACGGAGTACTGAGGAGGGAGACGGTCGAGGAGATGCGCCGGTTCCAGGCGATGGCCGACCTCGAAGCATGGAAGCTGGGCTGGGGCCTCGGGTTGATGCTGATGCGCGAGGGTGACCGGATTTTCGTCGGGCACGGCGGCGCGATGCCGGGGTTCCTCACGGGACTTGCGATCTCGCCGAAAGAGCGGGCCGGGGCCGTCGTGCTCGTGAACTCAGGCGCGGGGGTCAAGATCGAAGAGCTGCTGCGAAAGCTCGCCGTCAAGGCCGCCGACGCTTATCCCCCGGAGCCCGAGCCATGGAGGCCCGCCGCCGACGTTCCCGCTGCCCTCGAGCCGCTGCTCGGCCGCTGGTGGACCGAGGGGGAGGAGGTCGTGATCAGTTACCGAGAAGGCAAGCTCGAAGCACGGTCTGCGACCGCAGCACCGAACTTCCCGCCATCGGTGTTCGAATCGGCCGGTGACGATCGCTTCCGCGGCGTCTCCGGGCCCGAGGAGGGCGAGTTGCTCGAGGTAGTCCGCGCGGCCGACGGATCGGTCGAGAAGCTCTACTGGGCGACGTATCCGCTGAAGCGCACGCCCAACGCTTTCGGCGAGTAGTCGCCCCTACTCGTACTGCAGCGCTCTGAGCACGTTCAGCCGTGCAGCGCGGCGCGCAGGGAAGATCGCAGCGAGGATTCCGACGAAGATCGCTGCGATCCCGAAGATGATGAGTTGGCCGACCGGAATCGACAGAACGATGAAGTCGACCCGCGCGATCAGCAAAGAGGCGAGAACGATGCCGAGGGCAATCCCGATCGCCGCACCGATCAGCGCGGTGATGACACTCTCGTGGCGCACCATCCGTCGCACCTGTCGGCGTGTCATCCCGATGGCGCGGAGCATCCCGATCTCGCGAGTGCGCTCGAAGACCGTCAGGACCAGGGTGTTGACGATTCCGAAGAGGCTGACGACGACCGACAGTGCGAGCAGTACGTAGAGGATGTTGAGCACTGACTTCAGCCCCGAGATCTGGTTGTCGATGAACTTCTGCCGGGTTGCGACTTTCGCGTTCGGGAACGAACTCAAGGTGCGGTCGAGCGCGGCCGCATTCGCACTCGTCTGGCCGCCCTTCATCAAGACAAACGAGTAGAGGTTTTCCGGCAGCTGGATGTGGCGGTCGAACGATGCCGCCGAGATCGTGACGGATCCGAACGGAGAGCCTCCCGTCGGGGGGTCGAAGATGCCCTTGACGTAGAACAGCTCGCGGGACCCGTCCGGAAATGTCAAAGGCACGGGCGAACCGACTCCGAGGCCGTGGCTCTTTGCGTAGCCCTTGTCGACGAAGGCGCCGTCCGCGCCGAGCGTGGCGAGCACTGCTCCGGAGCCCACCTTCCAGTCGAGGTTGAACATCCGGCTCGTTGCCGGGTTGACGGCGGTCGTGTTGATCGTCTTGCCGAACGCTTGCGTCTCTCCTGCGCGAACATCTCCGACTGCGATGACGCCAGGTGCCTTCGCGACCGCATTCGCTGCCGCGACGGGAATCGGCGAGAAGTTGTTCTGCGCAGTGATCGCGTAGTCGGCGTTCTTCCAGATCTTGTCGACGGAGCCCCTGAAGCTGGTGATGATTCCGGCCGCCAAGATCGACACGAGCGTGACCAAGGCGAGGCCGATCATCAGGGCGGAGGCCGTCGAAGCTGTCCGCTGCGGATTTCGCTGCGCGTTTTCGCGCGCGAGAACGCCGGCGCTGCCGCCGATCTTGGTCGCCGGCCATCCCAGTGCTCCGGCGAGCGGAGGCACCAATCGCACCGACAGCAACGCAATGCCGAAGAAAACCAGGAGCGCACCCCCGAGCATGAACAAAAGCACTCCTGCCGTCCCGAGGCCGGGTGCGAACAGCCCCCACAAGAGCGCCCCGAACCCGAGTGCCGCGAGTAGGACGGATGCAATCGAGCGATACCGGGCAAACCGGGACTCGGGCAGAGTCGCGCCTTCACGGACGGCGGCGATGGGGGGCACGCGGGTGGCGCGCATGGCCGGCCGGAGGCTCGCGAGCAAAGTGACGATGATTCCGACAGCCAGAGATACGACGACCGTGCGTGTCTCCAGGGTCAGGCCGTTGTTCGGAAGCGTGAAGCCGACGACGTCGAACAGCTTGAACAGACCTTTCGCGAGGGCAAGTCCCGCGAAGAGCCCGACGATCGCGGCGAAGATCCCCATGACCAGCGCCTCGAGGATGATCGAGCGGAGGACCTGCCTACGCGAGGCGCCGAGTGTCCGCAACGTTGCGAGCTCGCGAGTGCGCTGGGCGATCGTGATCGAGAGCGAGTTCGCGATCACGAAGCTCCCGACGAAGAGGGCCACCCCGGCAAAGCCGAGCAGGAACTTTTGCAGGAACGAGATGAACGCGTTCGTGTCCTTGCTGTCTTCGTGCGCCTGTGCCTGGCCGGTGCGCACCTGGGTGTCCTTGGGAAGGATCCGTCGGATCTCGGCCAAGAGCTGCGCGGTCGGCACGCTCGACTTGGACGCCACTGCGATCTCGTCGAGCTTGCCGCGCTTCGCGAACAGGCCCTGTGCGGTTGGAAGGTCGAACCCGGCCAACGTAGCGCCGCCGATTGTCCCGACCGACCCGAACTTGACGATGCCGGAGAGCCTGAGCTGCTGGACGGGACCGACGGCCTGCACCCTGATGGTCTGGCCGATCGTGAAGTGCTCCTTGTGCGCAGTCGATTTGTCGACGACGACCTCGTTGCGTTTCGGCCAGCTCCCTTGGACCAGGCTCAGCGGATTGAACGGCGAGGCGCCACGCGCGATGCTGAACCCAAGGTTCGGCGCGCCGCCGTACACGATCGCCTTCCCGTCCTTGCCGATCAGCTGCGCCTCTCCGTTGACGCTGCCGTCAGCGACGGCGACGGCGGGAAGCGCCCGCACCTCTTGGAGGAGCCCCTGGTCGAATGCCGGCGCGGTGACGCCGGTTCCGCTCCCGAGCTTGAAGGCGGACTTGCCGCTGATGACAGCGTCAGACCCCTTGCGGCTGTCCGTGAAGATCGACCCGAATGCCTTGTCGATCGAGTCCGTGAGGACATAGGTGCCGCTGACCGTCGCGACGCCCAGCACGATCGCAAAGGCCGTCAGTGCCGTGCGGAGCTTGCGGCCGAGCAGCGCTTTCAGCGCAAACTTGGTCACGAACCGCCGAGCTCGTCCATCGCCGCGACGATGTCCTGGGCAGAGATGTCCTTCGACTCGCGGACGATCACGCCGTCGGCGAGGAACAGGACGCGATGGGCGATCGCGGCGGCGCGCGACTCGTGCGTCACCATCACGATCGTCTGCTCGAGCTCCTGCACGGAGCGTTCAAGGAGCTCGAGGATCTCGCCGCTGGTCTTCGAGTCCAGGTTGCCGGTCGGTTCGTCCGCGAAGACGATGCTCGGCCTGCTCACGAGCGCGCGACCGATCGCGACGCGCTGCTGCTGCCCGCCGCTGAGCTCCGACGGGCGGTGCTTGCGCCGGTCCGCGAGCCCGATCTTGTCGATCAGCTCGTCCACCCACGCCTTGTCCGGCTTCTCTCCCGCGATGGAGAGCGGCAAAAGGACGTTCTCCTCGGCCGTCAGCATCGGCAGCAGGTTGAAGAACTGAAAGATGAACCCGATGTGCTCGCGCCGGAGCTTCGTCAGGTCCGAGTCGTTCAGCTTCGAGATCTCAGTGCCGGCGATCGTGACCTCACCCGAGGTGGGCTTGTCGAGGCCGGCCAGGATGTGCATCAACGTCGACTTGCCGGAGCCGGACGGTCCCATGACGGCGGTTAGCTGGCCCTTGGGGACGTCGAGCGAAATCCCGCGCAAGGCGTCCACGGCGGTGTCACCCTCGCCGTAGCGGCGGGTGAGGTCTCGCGCAGAGACGACCGCGCCTGCGGCGGGCATTGCGGTGTCCGTGGCGGGTGTTGCTTCGACTGTCTCGCTCATCTGTCCCCCCATCTCGTTGGAGCCAGTTTTCCACGGTACACAGAGCACCTCAAGGCGGCCCACCGGCAACCTCGGGGTGCGGTTAACCGCACAGTTCGTCAGCGGTCGCCGGCGAAGTAGAACGCGACGACGAGGCCGCCGTAGACGGCGATGAGGAGCGCGCCCTCCCAGCGGCGGCTCCTGCCGTCGCGGATCACGAAGGCGACGAACGCCGCCGCGCCGCCCATGGCAATGAGCTCGATCGGACGGAAGGCCAACGCCAGCGGATTCTTGAACGCAAAGGACACCAAGGTGACTACTGGGATCACGAGGAGCGCCACCTGCGCGCTCGAGGAGATCGCGATCTCCGTCGCGAGCTTCATCTTGCCCCGCCGCGCGATCACGACCGCGCCGCCGTGCTCCGCGGCGTTGCCGACGATCGCCACGATCACGATCGCGATGAAGAACTCCGACAGGTGCGCGGCCTTTGCGAAGGCTTCGAGGGAATGGACCAGGATCTCGCTGATCAGCGCGGTCACCACCGTCGTCACCCCGAGAACGACGAGCGAGAGACGCAGACTCCAACCCGTGGCATCCGTGACCTCGTGAGCGGGGCGCCGCCTGAGCTCGGCGATCGTCACTACGAGATAGACGCCGAGGAGAACGACGGCCGGCCCGATGCTGAGCAGCGCGAGCGAGTGCCGGTTTGGATCACCGTGCCAGCCGGCGACGGAGGGGATCGTCAACAGGAGCACTGCGAAGATCACGAGGGCGAGTTGTCCGAGCAGGGAGCGGAGATCGAGCTCGGCGCGGTCCTCACCGACGAGAAGGGCGAGCCCGAGGACGAGCAGGATGTTCGAGACGACGCTTCCCGCCATCGAGCCGCGCACGACGCCCGGGAGGTTGTCGTTGACTGCGATCACGGCGATGATCACCTCCGGCGCGTTGCCGAAGCTGGCATTGAGAAGGCCACCGATCCGTGGGCCCGTGTGCTCCCCCGCATGCTCCGTGGCTTCGCCGATCAGCCACGCCAGCGGAACCAGCGAGGCGGCGGCGAGGACGAACAGGACCGTCTTGTCCGGGTGGACCAGAACGTCGACGAGAATCGTGACCGGCGCGAGGGCGAGCGAGGCCCAGAGGAGTCGTCGCGCCACGCGGGCCAGACTAACCGCCTAGCTGATCCGCTGGCCGGATGTCAAGTCTTGCGGCGGAGGCTTTTGGGCAGGAGAATTCCGTCATGCAACCACCGGCCCAGCGGCTCGCGGCCCAGAGCGTCACGGAGATACCTCTCCGGCCGCAGGATGAGCTGGAGTGCCGCCGGTGCGAGGTGCACTGCGAGAAGGTCGTCTACCCGTCGGCCTGTGTCGAGCGGGCCTGCCCGTTCCTCTACGCCTTCGAGGAGTTCGGCCACACCTACATCGGCTGCATGCAGCGTGTGTACGGCGTCGAGATCAACCTCGAGCTGCTGCGGGACGCCGAGGCGAGGCGGGAAGGATTCGGCGGGATGCGGGCTACTCGGTCGGCTCTCCCGATGTGCCGTGTCGAGGTGGAGGAGTGCTACGGCCTGGATCGCTCCGGCGACCTCGGCTGCGTGAACCCGGAGTTCCACGAGCTGCCCGTCGGCAAGCCGACGTTCAAGGTCTTCGCTCGGCTAACGGACTGAGCAGCGCGTAGCCGGCGAGCGGGCTGAGCGCCGCGAGCACGAAGGCGAGGCGCCACGACGCGTTGTGGACGACCGTCGCGAACGCGATCGGCGCGACGATTGCGCCGGCGGACAGAAACGTCTGCTGGAGCCCGATCGCCGCGCCGCTTCGCGCACGTCCGGCAGCCTCGGCCGCTGCGGTGAACGACAGGCCGTTCCACGACAGCGCAAACGTCCCGGCGACCACGAGTGCGGGAATCACGATCCAGACGGA
>DATMZV010000056.1:0-10529 GCA_035573355.1 Gaiellaceae bacterium
TCGTCGGTCACGTGCCCACCGTCGATCTCGAAGTCGAGCAGCTGCTCGGCGGTGACGTTGACGTCGTCGCGCGTGCGGCCGACCTGGTTCGGCTCCGACCCGAGCACGCCGTCGAAGACCTCGGTTGCGACCGGCACGAGATCCGGGTGCGCGACCCAGGTGCCGTCAAACCCGTCGCTCGACTCCCGGAGCTTGTCGTCTCTAACTCGTGCGAGGGCCGTCTCGTTCACCTCCGGATCGCGGCGCGACGGGATGAAGGCGGCCATGCCTCCGATGGCGTGCGCCCCGCGCTTGTGGCAGATCGCTACGAGCAGCTCCGAATACGCCCGCATGAAGGGGACGGTCATGGTCACCTGCGCTCGGTCGGGAAGCACCGCGCCGAGTTTCTTGATCGCGCTGAAGATGTAATCCCAGCGCCCGGCGTTGAGGCCGGCCGAACGCTCGCGCAGCTCCCAGAGGATCTCCTCCATCTCGAAGGCCGCGAGAATCGTCTCGATCAGCACCGTGGCGCGGATAGATGCAGGCGGCAGCCCGAGGTGTTCCTCCGCCAGCTCGAAGGCGTTGTTCCAGAGGCGAGCCTCGAGGTGGCTCTCGAGCTTCGGCAGGTAGTAGTACGGGCCGGAACCGCGCTCGAGCAGCGCCGCGGCGTTGTGGAAGCACGCGAGGCCGAAGTCGAAGAAGCTCGCAGACACGGGCTCGCCGTCGACCAGCATGTGGCGCTCGTGCAGGTGCCAGCCGCGCGGACGCACAACGAGCGTCGCCGTCTCCTCGCCGAGGCGGTAGCTCTTCTCCGCCGTTTCGAACGAGATCGTTCCCCGGGCAGCGTCGACCAGGTTCCGCTGGCCGTCGACGACGTTCTGCCAGGTCGGCGAGCACGAGTCTTCGAAGTCGGCCATGAAGACGCGCGCACCCGAGTTCAGCGCGTTGATCATCATCTTGCGGTCGACCGGCCCGGTGATCTCGACCCGCCGGTCGAGGAGGTCGTGCGGCGGCGGCGCTACGTGCCAGTCCCCTTCGCGGACCGAGCGCGTCTCGGCGAGAAAGTCAGGCCGCGTGCCGCGCTCTCGTCGCAGCGACAACAGCTCGGCACGCCGCGGCCCGAGCTCGCGCTGCAAGAGGGCCACGAAGTCCAGAGCCTCGCTCGAAAGCACGTCCTCGTCGGCGGGGGCGAGAAGGGTGACGCCGCTCATGCTCTCGCGAGCGTAAGGGAGATCTACGCCGACTCTTCGATCGGGGCGGCGTCGTCTTCGGCCACCCCTTCGGCGCTCGTGACGAGCGTCGGCTTCAGGTGATTCGCGATCGTCTCCTTCGTAATCACGCACTTGGAGACGTCACGGCGCGAAGGCAGCTCGAACATCACGTCGAGCAGCGCGGTCTCGATGATCGAACGCAGACCTCGCGCGCCGGTCTCACGCTCGAGCGCCTTGTCGGAGATCTCCCACAACGCGTCGTCCGTGAACACGAGCTCGATGTTGTCGTAACCGAAGAAGCGCTGGTACTGCTTGACGAGCGCGTTCTTCGGCTCCATCAAAATCTGGACGAGGTCCTCGCGCTGGAGCTGGTGCACCGCCGAGATGACCGGCAGTCGTCCGATGAACTCCGGAATCAGCCCGAAGTTGAGCAGGTCCTCGGGCATCACCTTCGCGAGCAGCTCGGACGCCTCGATCGAGCTCTTCGAGCGCACCTGGGCACCGAAGCCGACGGCGCTCTTGCCGATGCGCTTGCCGATGATCTTGTCGAGGCCCGCGAACGCTCCGCCGCAGATGAAGAGGATGTTCGTCGTGTCGATCGAGAGGAACTCCTGGTGCGGATGCTTCCGCCCGCCCTGCGGAGGCACCGACGCCACGGTCCCTTCGAGAATCTTCAGCAGCGCCTGCTGCACGCCCTCGCCCGACACGTCGCGCGTGATGGACGGGTTGTCCGCCTTACGCGCGATCTTGTCGACCTCGTCGATGTAGATGATCCCGGTCTCGGCCTTCTTGATGTCGAAGTCCGCAGCCTGGATCAGCTTCAACAGAATGTTCTCGACGTCCTCGCCGACATAGCCCGCTTCGGTGAGTGCGGTCGCGTCGGCGATGGCGAACGGCACGTTGAGGATGCGCGCCAGCGTTTGGGCGAGCAGCGTCTTGCCGCAGCCGGTCGGGCCGAGCAGGAGGATGTTCGACTTCTGGAGCTCGACGTCGCCCTCCTCGGTCCCCATCTGCACGCGCTTGTAGTGGTTGTAGACGGCGACGGCGAGCGTGCGCTTGGCCTCTTCCTGGGAGACGACGTAGTCGTTCAGGACCGAGTAGATGTCCTTCGGCCGCGGCAGGTTGTCGAGATCGAGCGCGGCCGGGGCCGTCAGCTCTTCGTCGATGATCTCGTTACAGAGGTCGATGCATTCGTCGCAGATGTAGACGCCGGGCCCGGCGATCAGCTTCTTTACCTGGCGCTGGCTCTTTCCGCAGAAGCTGCAGAGGAGCTGCTCGTTTCCGTCTGATGCTCGGGCCACGACTCTCCTTTTAGACGGTCAGCGCCCCGGCGTCTAGCGATGGGCGATGACGTTATCGATGATGCCGTACTCCTGCGCTTCTTGCGAAGTGAGGAAATAGTCCCTTTCCATGTCCTTTGCCACCTGTTCGGTGGGTTTCCCGGTGTGCTCGGCCAAAATCTCCTCCAGGCGCCGCTTGAGGTTGATCGTCTCACGGGCCTGGATCTCGATGTCGGTCGCCTGTCCCTGGAAGCCACCCGAAACCTGATGGATGAGGATCTTGGCGTTCGGCAGGGCGACGCGCTTTCCTTTCGCGCCGCCGGCGAGGATCACCGCGCCCATCGACATCGCGATCCCGATGCAGGTCGTCTGGATGTCCGGCTTGATGTACTGCATCGTGTCGTAGATGGCGAGGCCGGAATACACCTGGCCGCCCGGTGAATTGATGTAGATCTGAATGTCCTTCTCGGGGTCCTCGGACTCGAGGTGGATCAGCTGGGCGATGATCAGATTCGCGATCTGGTCGTCGATCGGGGTGCCGAGGAAGATGATCCGCTCGTTGAGCAGACGTGAGTAGATGTCGAACGAGCGCTCACCGCGCGAGGTCTGCTCGATCACCATTGGAATCAAAGGACTCATGTCAGGCTGGCTCCTTGCTGCCGGGGGTCCACAGTTTCGGCTTCTCGGTTGGGTTTTCCTTGTCTGGCGTCCAGATCGCGTCGCGTGCGGCAGCCTGCTCGGGCGGGATGCGCTCGACTTCGTCGACGATGCGGTCGAGAGCGCGGGCCAGCCGCATGTTCTCGCGCTCGGTGTCGTACGCGCCGGCGGCGCGAGCCTGCTCGATGATCTTGTCGGGTTCCTCGAAGCGGTCGCGGAAGGCCTCGTCGACTTCTTCCTCCGAGACCTCGATTCCCAGCTGATCCGCAGCGGCCTCGAGCACGAGCTCGCCGGCGACCGAGGCAGCGGCCTGTTCCTGCAAGCGCGCGACGAGGTTCTCGGGCGAGTCGCCGGACATCTGGAGATAAGCGTCGAGCGAGCCGCCGCTGCGCTGCAGGACGGCGTCGAGCTCACGCAGGAGAGTGCGGGTGCGGGCGTCGACGAGCGGCCCGGAGACCTGGACGTTCGACGCCTGAACGAGCCGGTCGAGGGTCACGCGCCTGAAAGCCTCGTCCACCTCGGCCTCGATCTGGTCATGGATGCGCTGCTCGATGTCCGCCCGTAGCTCCTCGAGGGTGTCGAACTCGGAGGCGGAGCGCGCGAGCTCGTCGTCGAGCTCGGGCAGCACCTTCTCTTTGATCTCCTTCACGGCAGCCTCGACCTTGACCGGCTCCTCGTCGCCGACCCGCTCGAGCTGGATCTCTTTCGTCTCACCGGCGTTCATGCCGACGAGCTGCTCCTCGAGCTCGGAGATGAGCCGGCCGGAACCGAGCTCGACGACGTAGTCGCGCTGACCACCGCCATCGTCGGCGACGAGGTCGAGGACGATCGTGTCCCCGAGCTCGGCGGGACGATCTTCGACCGGCGCGAGCTCTGCCACCGTCGAGCGCAGGACGTTCAGCTCGTGCTCGACGAGATCCTCCGGAACCTCCGGCTCCGCATATGGAACTTCAAGCTTCTTCCAGTCCGCGACGTCCGGCTTCGGCAAGACGGGGACCGTGGCCGTGAACCGCCAGTCCTCGTCCTCCGAGTCGGGCAGCTCGTAGTCGAGCTGGGGCTGGTCGGCCGGCCTGATGCGCGAGCTCGCGACGGCGTTGCTGTACCAGCCGGAGATGTGACTCTCGATCGCCTCCGAGTAGAGGCGCTCCTTGCCGATCCGGTTCACGAGCACCGGCACCGGAACCTTCCCCTGGCGAAAGCCGGGGATCTTCACGCTCGACGCGAGATCCGAGGCCGCGTGCTCGACCGCGTGGTGGACGTCCGCCTTCGGAACGTCCACGGTGAGCCGGACCTTGTTGTCCGGCAGCTCCTCGACTTGGGTCGCCATCGAGCCATTAGACCAAACGGTTCCCAAGCTGCGGCGGCGTCTAGCCTGAGAGTCATGGAGCTCTACGTGCTGGCCCGTCACGGCGAGTCGACCCTGAACTTGGAAAACCGGATCAACGGGGACTTCTCCGTGCCCGTGGCCCTGACGGAGAAGGGGCGCGAGGAGGCTGGGTTCCTGGGCCAACAGCTCGCGCACGTCAGGATCGACGTCTGCGTCCACACCCGCTTCAGCCGTACGCGGGAGACGGCGGAGATCGCCCTGGCCGGCCGGAACGTCCCCCTCGAGGTCGAGCCGCTCCTGGACGACATCGAAGTCGGCGACCTCGAAGGCGCAACCATCGAGGACTATCGAGTCTGGAAGCGGGAGCACGAGCGAAGTGACGATTTCCCCGGAGGCGAGTCGCTGGACGACGCCGCCAGGCGTTATGCAGTCGCGTATCGGCGGCTGCTCGAGCGGTCCGAGTCCTCGATTCTCGTCGTCACTCACGAGATCCCGATCCGCTACGCGCTGAACGCCGCCGCCGGGTCCGACGACCTCGACGGGCCGGCGCATCAGCTCGCGAACGCGACCCCCTACCTCTTCGACCAGGACGCCCTGGCGAGGGCGGTGGCGGGCATCGAGCGTCTGACCTGATCGAGCGATACGATCGCCGCAGGGGTCGAGTCACGTCGCGAAAGGATTGAGTCCCATGAACCTGATCGAGCGAATCGACGACGCCCGGCGCCGCTGGAACGTCCTCGACCATCCCTTCTACCTCCGTTGGGAGCGCGGTGAGCTGACCCGCGACGAGCTCGCCTTCTATGCAGGCGAGTACCGCCACGCGGTCGTCGCGCTCGCAGACGCAGCCGCGCTCGGAGGCGAACCCGAGCACGCCGCCGAAGAGGCTGCTCACGTCGCCCTCTGGGACGATTTCGCGGCCGCGCTCGAAGCGCCACTCGACCGCAAGCCGACAGCCGAAACCCAGGAATGCGTCACCGCCTGGCAAGCCGAGGATCCCCTCGAAGCACGAGCAATCTTGTACGCCGTCGAGTCCGGCCAACCCGACGTGTCCCAAACGAAGCTCACCGGCCTGGTCGAGCACTACGGCTTCGAGAAGGAATCGAAGAGCACCGAATACTTCGAGCTACACGCCGAGCGAGACCACGAACACGCAGCCGCCTCGGCGAAGGTGCTGCGAAGCGCGCATCCGAAAGACGCCGATCGCCTGTTCGCGGCAGCGGAACAAGCCTTGAAAGGGAACTGGAAACTCCTAGACGGCGTAGCCGCGCACTAGAGCGCCACAAAGGCCGGCTTAGCCGGCCTTTGCCACAACGGCTCGCCGGCAGAACGCGACCCGTTCGAAATCATCATGGCCGCGAAGCGGCCAGATTTCGAACGGGAGTGCGGGCGAGAGGACTTGAACCTCTAAGGAGCAAAGCCCCACCGGGACCTAAACCCGGCGCGTCTACCAGTTCCGCCACGCCCGCGAGGGTGCTCAGGGTAGACCTTTCATACCCGGCACGCGTACGATCAGGCAGCCGGAACGCCAATGAAACGGACTGGATTCGTCGTCTTGATCGTTGTCGGTCTTGCGACTGCGGCAGCAACAGCCTCAGGTCATGAGACCGCGACACCGAACGCCGCACGCTGCGGCGGCACCCTGTGGCGGCTGAAGACGTTCAGCGACATCGGTCGATGGCGGGTCCGTTTGACGCCGGAGGTGACGACCATCGGCGACATCGGCAAGAGGGCTTCCCCGCGTCTTGTGCCCAGGGTTCGCCGCACTCACTACCAGCGCCAGGCCTGGGAGGTGGTCGCTCAGGTGACGCAGTTCCGACTCGAGAGTGGGGGCCTGCGCCTTGTGCTCTACGACGCCGGCTCGTATCTGAACGCGGTCATACCGCTACCGAGCTGCCTCTCCGCAAAGACACGAGCCCGACCGCAGCTCGCAGCGGTGTGGAAGCAGTTCGTCGGCGCGTGCGCGCAACCAACTACCTCCTGGCAGCCCCTTGGCGCGATTGCCTACGTCGGCGGGATCGGCTTCTGGAGTCAGAAACGGACGGTCAAGGGGGCAGCGCGAAACGGCGCGGAGCTACATCCTGTGACCGACATTCGCATCGTCGCCGGCTGCTAGCGGGTCCCCGTCGGGGAGAGCCGCCGGTAGGCGGAACCAGAAGGTGGAACCGGCCCCTTCTTCGCTGTCGAATCCCACCTCCCCGCCGTGCGCCTCGACGATCTGCCGGGCCAGCACGAGACCGAGCCCGGTCCCGGGAATCCCGCGCTCTCGACCGACGTCTCCGCGGAAGAACTTCGTGAAGATGCGATCCTGGTGATCCGGCGGGATGCCGAGCCCGGAGTCGTTGATCAGGACAAGCGCATCGGCTCCCACGATCTCCGCTGAAATCTCGACCGTCCCGCCTTCGGGCGAGTACTTGATCGCGTTCGAAAACAGGTTCCCGATCACTTGTGCAAGCCGGTCACGATCACCACGGATGAGCAGAGGCTCGCCCGACGGCGAGAAGTGGAGCTCGTGGTCATCGCTCTGAGCGGAATACAACGTCACTTGGGTCGCTAGCAGATCGTTGAGGTCGACCTCGTCGAGACGAAGTTCGAGGGTCCGCTGCTCGACTCGCTGCAGATCGAGCAGATCGTTCAAGAGCGCGGCCAGGCGGCGCGCCTCCGTCCGGATCACCTCGAGGTATCGCTGCATCTCGTCGGGCGGCACATCGCGTTCCAACATCAGCGAGGAGAAGCCCAGAATGCTGGCGAGCGGAGTCCGCAGCTCGTGCGAGACGTTGCTGACGAGTTCGGTCTTCCCCTCCTCGCTCTCGGCGAGCGCTCTGTTCCGCTCCTCGAGATCAGCCACCGTTCGCTCGAGCGACGCGGCCATCGTGTTGAAGGCGCGTTCCAATTCGCCCACTTCGCCCGGGCCGCTCGTGGGAAGGCGCCCTGAAAAATCGCCGCCCGCGATGCGAGCAGCGGTGTCGGCGGTGAGTCGGAGAGGCCTGGCGATTGCCCGCTGCAGATAGAGCGCGCCGACGGAGATGAGGAGGAGTGCGGCGCCCAGCCCCAGGCCCCCGATGACCATCGCGTGCTGCGCCGTGGCGCGCGCAGAATCGTTGCGATCCTCGCTGAGCAGCCGTTCGGTGTTCAGAAAGCGGTCGAAGTCCTGGCGGATCACGTTGACCTCCTGCCGGCCCTGTTCCGACTTGACGACCGTGGGCGCCGTGCTCGGATTCCGTCGCAGGAAATCCACCAGAGGGCGTGAGTACGTCGTCAAGTAGGTGTCGACGGCGTCCCTGATCGAGACTGCGCGCTGGTGCTGGAGCGCATTGTCGGTTGTCAGGCGCAAAAGCGTCGCGATCGTCGCCGGATACTGCTTCTGGGCCGCAAGCCACGGATCGAGGTAGCGCTCGTCATGCGTGATCACAAAGCCGCGCACGCCGGTCTCGAGATCGATCACGAGGGTCTGCACACGATTCGCGGTTGCGATCACCTGCTGTGAGTTACGCGCCTCTACTGACCGGTGCCGCAAGCTCACAACGGCAAGAAACAGAACCGCAAAGACGATCGCGAGGCCGGCCCCGACGATGGTCGCGGAGATAGCGATGCGCGCGAGCAGCCCCCCGTCAGGGCGGAGCTTTCCGGCACCACCTTTTGCGCTCGACCGCCCGTCGGGCGTCGCGCCATTCGCGACACGCTGACTCATCGCCGGTCTGCGAGGACCTCCTCTACCGCGGCGGTGATCTGCTCGGGCTCGAAAGGCTTGACCATGACGATGTCAGCCCCGCCGCGCAAAGCTTCTTCCTTGGTGGAAGGCTGCGCCGTCAGAACGATGACGGCGGTCTCGGCAAGCACTGGGTCGCCTCGGATCTCGCTGAGGACCTCCAGACCACTCAGTCGCGGCATCATCATGTCGAGAATGATGACGTCGGGCCGGAGGCGTCGCGCAATCTCCAGCGACTTCTCGCCGTCGTCTGCCTCTGCGAATGAGTACGGGCCGTCGAGGCTGACCCTGATCAGCTCGCGGAGTGACGGCTCGTCGTCGCAGATGAGCACGGTCGCTAGGAAACCGGCCATCCGGCTTCATGGAAGCAGATCCTGACCGAAACACATAGGTGGTGGCGTTCCGTAGGATGGCGCCGCTTTGCCCGAGCCACCCGAAGAAACCGTCGAGCCCAAGGCCTGCCCGCGCGGCCACGGGCCGATGCGACTTCGCACACGTTGGGCCGGACAGCAGGCGCACCCAGGCCGCAGCGGATCACGGGGGGAGCCCGTGACGGAATGGGTCTGCCCGCGGTGCGGGCGCACCGCTCCCGTCGACTGAGCTAGCTCGGCCTGCCGGGCTTGTGAGCTTCGCAACGATCTGCCATACTTGCCTCCGCGCCTTGACCTCGCGCCAGGATCCGCCTTGCAACGTCGCCGGTCCTCTCACTTGGACGAGTCGCGATGAACGGGCTCGTCCGTCGCGGGGCAACGGCTTGTGCGCCGCGGCGGACGTCCCGTCGGTGCCCGAACGATGGCCCCGGGAGGAGTCGAACCTCCGCGCACGGATTCGAAGTCCGTCGCTCTATCCGCTGAGCTACGGGGCCATGCGGCGGAGGGTACCCGGCTCCAGGAGCTAGAACAGCTCCGCATTTCTGCGCAAGCTAGTGCAGGCTTGAATCATCTCAATGGGATGAGACAAGACGTCCTTTCTCACTCCACACTCCGAAGTGCAGGCGGATAACCGCGCATTAACGAGGAGGAATCATGTGGTGGGGAATTGGAATCGGGGGCGCAATCCTGTATTTCATCGTGGCGTTCACGCTCGGACTGATGACGCTCAGAAACGGGCACGGATGGTTGTTCTTCTTCGGGATTTTCTTCCCGATCCTCTGGATTTTCGGCGCCTTCAGTCGGCCGCCCGAAAGGACGGCACCGGCCTAGGGCCAGATCGAGTCGCCGCGGCGCAGGTCCAGGTTGCCGCCCTTGCGACAGTCAGCGGACCGATACGCGGGCAACTCTTCGCCGTAATGGCGCCAGTACGCATGGACGAGCGACGCGGCATATGCCGCGCTCGCGCCTAGCCTGATCGCGGTCGTGTTCGCGAGCTGAATCGCGCTGCACTCTGCGACGAACTCGTCGGCGATTCCCTTGCTGTGCTGCGGCTCGTGGCTCAACGTCACGATCGCCGCCGCCAGCATCAGTTCGCCGGCATCGTCCACCGGTCGGGTGTGGTCGTAGGCCAGGTCGACGAGCCCGTCGCACACGGTGGGACCAAGATTCACGCGGCTGCCGCCGATGCCGGCAAAGCCGAGCGTGTCCAGGCCGAGCTTTCCATGGGTGTAGCTCCCTTCCTCGCGCATCAGTCGAGCCCAGTCCCCGTTCGACCAACAGCGGACCTCGATCGGCTTGCCTGCCAGCCGGCTCGCGATCCGGCCGAAGCGCGGCTCGATGCGGCTCTGTTCTGCCTTGCCGGCGATGACCGGCAACGCACGAACCTCACCGGGCGGAAGCATCTGATCTGCCTGCAGCAACACGGCCGCCGCGCGCGTCGCTTCCTGCCGGGCTTCGTCGATCTTCGAAGCCTCTCGCTGAGAGACGGCGAGCGTGATCGCGCCGTGGAATCGCTGTAGGTGCGCGCACGCAATCCGGAAGGTGTCGTATGCATGCTGAAGACGAACTGTCGGCGCAGAGCCCACCTTCGTCGTCAGATCCGAGTCGCACGAGCGTGCGGGCTCGAGCGCGCGCGCGTGCATGACCATCGTCCTGCCGTCGCGCTGCATCAGCTTGTCGGCGAGCCCGGGTGTGCTCTCGACGCGCACCGCCGTCTGGAGCCCGCGCAGCAACCGCGTGTCCCACGCGCCAAGCTTGCCGAGCCAGGCGACCTCCGCGGGCGAAGCCCACGAACCATCTTCCACGCCGGCGCCGAGAACGCGCCCTGCGGCGCCCTGCTGATGAACGGCGCAGCCGACAGCCAGCATCACGGCAGCCAGACTCCCGACCAGACCCAGGAAGAAACGCAAAAGAAAGCCCTCGGAGCTCACGCCTACGGAACGGGCGAGACTCCAACGGAGGTACGTGACAATCGCCGCGAAGGCGGGCTAAGCCCGC
>DATMZV010000057.1:0-20088 GCA_035573355.1 Gaiellaceae bacterium
CAGGAACCGCTGCATCCCTTCGACTCCGGTCGGAGTCCACTCCATGTCCTGGTCGGCAGGACCGATGAACAGGATCGAGAGCCGGGTCGCATCGGCTCCGTACACCTCGACCAGCTCGTCGGGTGTCGCGGCGCCGCCCACGCGCTTCGAGATCTTCGCGCCGCCCTGCGTGACGAAGCCGTTGCCGAAGAAGCGCTTGAACGGCTCGCGGTGAACGCTCAGATCGAGCTCGTTCAGCACCTTCTGGAAGTAGCGGGCATAGATCAGGTGCACCGTCGAGTGGTCGACCCCACCGGTGTAGTGGTCGACTGGCATCCAGTAGTCCGCCATTTCCCGGTCGTACGGCGCCTCGTCGTTGTCGGGATCGCAGTAGCGCAGGAAGTACCACGACGAATCGACGAAGGTGTCCATCGTCTCGACCTCGCGGCGTCCTTCCTTGCCGCACTGGGGGCACGGAACGCGAACCCAGTCCTCGGCCTGCGCCAGCGGCGGGATTCCCTTCGGCTTGTAGTCCTCGACCTCCGGCAGGATCACGGGCAGTTCTTCCTCCGGCACGGGAACGATCCCGCAGTCGTCGCAGTAGACGATCGGAATCGGACAGCCCCAGTACCGCTGGCGGGAGTAGCCCCAGTCGCGCAGGCGGTAGCTCACCGCAGGCCGGCCACGCCCCCGGCCGCCCAGCCAGTCGACGATCGCTTTCGCCGCCTCTTCGTGCGGCTGGCCCGAGAACTGAGCCGAGTCGACGAGCTTCCCGTCGTCGGCGACAACGGCCGTGATGGGCAGGTCGAACCGTTCGGCAAACTCCCTGTCGCGATCGTCGTGCGCGGGCACGGCCATGATCGCGCCGGTGCCGTAGTCCATCAGGACGTAGTCCGCGACCCAGATCGGAATCCGAGCGTCGTTGACCGGGTTCGTCGCGAAGAAGCCGGTGAAGACTCCGGTCTTGGTTCCCGCGGCCCGCTCTGCGGCAGGCCTGGCGCCCGCCTTGCGGACGTAGGCGCGGATCTCGTCGCCGTCGGGCGATTGCTCGGCCAGTCGATCGACGAGCGGATGCTCGGGAGCAAGGACGAAGAACGTCGCGCCGAACAACGTGTCCGGGCGAGTCGTGAACACCGGGATGTCGATGTCGAGCTCGTCAACGCGGAAGAGGATCTCCGCGCCTTCGGAGCGGCCGATCCAGTTGCGCTGCATCGCCAGGACGCGCTCCGGCCAGTCCAGCTCCTTCATCTCGTCGATCAGGCTGTCGGCGTAGGCGGTAATGCGGAAGAACCACTGGTCGAGCTTGCGCGCTTCGACCTCGAAGCCGCACCGCTCGCAGCGCCCGTTCTTGACCTGTTCGTTCGCCAACACCGTCTGGTCGTTGGGGCACCAGTTGACCAGCGCAGCCTTCCGGTACGTGTGACCCGCCTCGAGGAACTTCAGGAAGAGCCACTGCGTCCAGCGGTAGTACTCGGGCTGATGGGTGGAGAACTCGCGTGACCAGTCGATCGCCCAGCCGAGCCGCTTCATCGTGCGCCGGATCGACACGATGTTCCGCTCGACGATGTCACGAGGATGCTCGCCCTCCTTCAGCGCAGCGTTCTCCGCGGGCAGCCCGAAGGAGTCGTAGCCCATCGGCCTCAGCACCTCCGAACCGGTGCGCCGGTAGAAGTGGGCCAGCACGTCGCCCAGCGTGTACACCAGTACGTGGCCGATGTGCAGCGTCCCGGACGGGTACGGCAGCATCTCCAGCACGTAGGACTTGCGCTCGTTGCGAGGCGCACCCGGCTTCGGGTTCGGCACCTCGAAGGCGCGGCTCTCTTCCCAGATCCGCTGCCACTTCGTCTCGACTGTCTGCGCGTCGTACCTGTCCATATCCGTCCTCTAGAAACGAAAAAGCCTCTCATGTGAGAGGCCGTGGGGAGCTGGCGTGGCCTTCGCCACGGTGGCTCCCTTCCCTACAGAAGCAGCTCCTTCATCGTTTCGCACTCTAGCAGCGTTACAGTCGGGGTTATGAGCGATTACACCCATCTCAATCTCAAGGACGCCGACGATCAGGCGCCAAACTTCGGCCTTTCGCCGGACCTCGAGTTCCGGATGGCCCGCGTCCCGCTGGGCCTCGAGCACTCGGGCATCAGCTATTGCCGCGTGGCCCCCGGATTCCGGCTTCCGTTCGGCCACAAGCACAAAAACCAGGAGGAGATCTATGTCCTCGTCAGCGGCGGCGCGCGGATGAAGATCGAGGACGATGTCCGAGACCTCAAGCCGTGGGACGCGGTCCGCGTCCACAAGGACACGATGCGGAGCATGGAAGCGAGCGACGAGGGTGCCGTGTTCCTGATCGTGGGCGCCCCGAACACCGGTCCGGGCGACGCCGAAATGGTTCAGGAGTGGTGGAGCGACTAACGGGCTGATCGAGCTCTTCCCCGACACGGCGGCCGTCGAGGACGGCGAGCTCGTGGTGGGCGGAGTCAGTGCGTCGGCCCTCGCGGAGGAGTTCGGAACGCCACTCCTCGTGTACTGCCGGAAGACGATTCTCGCCCGGGCGCACGCGTATACGCGAGTCGATCCTGAAGCGCTCGTCGTGTACGGGACGAAGGCGTTCCCCAACGTCGCCCTGCTCCGGCTCCTCGCCGCCGAGGGTCTGGGGGCGGACGTCTCCACGCGCGGTGAGCTCGAGTTCGCGTTGCGCGCGGGTCTGCGGGGGGAGCGGATCCTGTTCCACGGCAACAACAAGTCCGGCGAAGAGCTCCAGGCGGCGGCCGAGGCCGGGGCAATCGTGGTCATCGATGCGCTCGACGAGGTTGCGCGGGCGAAATCGGCAGGGGTTCGAACCGTGCTCGTCCGAGTTACTCCGGGCATCGACGCCGAGACGCACCGTGCGGTCCAGACCGCCCATGCCGAATCGAAGTTCGGGCTCGTGGCCGACGACGCGCTCGCGGCGGTCAGGGACGCGCTCGCCTCGGGGCTCGACGTCGCCGGGCTCCACGTACACATCGGCTCGCAGCTGACGCGAAGCGCGGAGAGCCTGCTCGCGGTCGAGCGGCTTGCCAATGTCGCGGCCCACTGCAGGGAGGAGCTGGGCTGGACGCCGCGCGTCTTCGACCTCGGCGGCGGCCTCGCGGTTCGTCACTCGCTGAACGAGACCGTCCCGCAGGAAGACGAGTTCGCGCGAGAGCTGCTCTCACGTCTGCGTGCACACTGGCCCGAGCCGGCACGTGTGATCTTCGAACCGGGCCGCTCGCTCGTCGGCCGGGCCGGGCTCACGCTCTACCGGATCGGCGTCGTCAAGCGCACGACAGGCGTGGCGTATGCGGCGATCGACGGCGGCATGTCCGACAATCCGCGCCCGCAGCTGTACGGATCGCGCTACGAGGCACTCCTCGCGAACCGTGCCGACGAGGAACCCGTGGCGACGTTCCGGATCGCCGGCAAGCATTGCGAGTCCGGTGACGTGCTCATCGAGAGCGTCGAGCTGCCGGAGCCTCGCCGGGACGACCTGCTCGCGGTGCCTGCCACTGGCGCCTACACCCTGGCGATGGCGTCGAACTACAACGGCGTTGCTCGCCCGGCCGTGGTGCTCGTGACCGACGGCGACGCCGAGCTGATCCGCAGGCGAGAGTCGCTCGACGACCTGCTCGCGTTCGAGACCTAGCGGGTAGCGAAGCCGGGCCGCACGAGACGCGGCGGAGCAACGAGTCGTGCGTCCTTCACCGGCGGATTCCACGGCTCGGCGAGCGCGGCCGCACCGAACGATGCGAGCCGTCGTTCCTCCGGCGCGTCGCCGTAGAGCGTCGTCCGCTGTCGTGCCACGCGGCCGCACGAGCGGATCAGCGCCTCCATCGCTTCCGGCGGGAATTCCTGGCCATGCTCGGCTCCGGCCGAGCGGGAGATGGACTCGTTCATCAGCGTGCCGCCCAGGTCGTTGACGCCGGCGCGGAGCGCGGCCGCTGCGCCTTCCGCACCGAGCTTCACCCACGACACCTGGATGTTCGTGATCCACGGGTGCAGCGCGAGCCGCGCCACCGCGTGCACGAGCAGCGTCTCGCCGAACGTCGGGCCCGAACGCGCCTGGCCGCGCAGCCACATCGGCGCCTCCATGTGCACGAACGGGAGCGGCACGAACTCCGTGAACCCGCCGCTTCGGCGTTGTTGTTCGCGCGCGTGCAGGAGATGGCGCGCCCAGTTGAGCGGCCCCTCCACGTGGCCGAACATCATCGTCACGTTCGAGCGCAGGCCCGCACGATGCGCGGCATCGTGCACCTCGAGCCACTGCGCCGTCGTGACCTTGTCCGGGCAGATGATGCGACGCACGTCGTCATCGAGAACCTCGGCCGCCGTCCCAGGCAGCGACCCGAGACCGGCGTCGGCCAGCTCCGCGAGGTACTCGTCGAGCGATAGGCCGAGCGTCGCAGCCCCCTGCCACACCTCGAGCGCAGAGAACGCATGCACGTGCAGGCCGGGCACCGCTTCCTTGATCGCACGCACGACCGAGAGGTAGTAGTCGCCTGTGAACGCCGGATGGATTCCGCCCTGCAGGCAGACCTCGGTCGCGCCGCGCTCCCATGCCTCCTCGCAGCGGCGCACGATCTCCTCGTGCGGCACGAGGTACGGCGCGCCGCGCAGATTCGCTGCCAGCTTTCCCTTCGAGAAGGCGCAGAACCCGCAGCGGAAGTAGCAGACGTTCGTGTACTGGATGTTGCGCGTGACGACATACGTCACCCCGTCGCCGCAGACCTCGCGCCTGAGCTGATCGGCGGCCGCCAACACGCGGTCGCGCTCGTGGCCGCGCGTGCGGAACAGGCGCACGATCTCCTCCTCGCCGAGCTCTGCACGAGTGTCGATCGGCAGCGCATCCCGCGGAACGAACGGGATCCCAGCGTCCTCGCCCGGCGACCAGCGGTCCTCGCGCGCGAGCCCGAGCGAATCCGATGCGCGCAGAACCGACGGCAGCACGTTCGGGTCGATCCACTCGGCGGAGATCCACTCGGGATAGACCGGGAGCCGCGGGGCGAGCTCGAGGTCACGGCTTTCGGTGCCGGCCCGGAGCAGCTCGAGCTCGGGCCAAGGAGCCTCCGGGTTGACGTGGTCGATCGTCACCGGCGAGACGCCTCCCCAGTCGTCGATCCCCGCATCGAGCAGTCGCGGAAAGTCCGTGTACGAGAGGTTCGGAGGTGCTTGCAGATGGGCGTGCTGGCCGAGCACGATCCGCGCGACCGCGATCGTCCAGAGGAGCTCTTCCAACTCAGGCTCTGGAGACCCGGCCATCCGCGTTCCCGGCTTCGCCCGGAAGTTCTGAACGATCACCTCTTGCACGTGCCCGTACGTGTCGGCGAGCTCGCGAATCGCGAGCAGCGCGTCGATGCGCTCTTCGCGCGACTCGCCGATGCCGATGAGCAGGCCCGTCGTGAACGGGACTCGCTCCTCCCCGGCCGCCAGGATCGTCTCGAGCCTCCGGGCCGGCTGCTTGTCGGGCGAGCCGAAATGCGGACCTCCGCGCGCGGACAGACGCTCCGAGGTGGTCTCGAGCATCAGACCGAGCGAGACGCTCACGCGCCGCAGCTCCCGCACGTCCTCGCGCGTCATGACGCCCGGGTTGAGATGCGGCAGCAGGCCCGTCTCGGTCAACACGGCCTCGGCTGCACGGGCCAGGTACTCGATGGTGGTGCTGCAGCCGAGCGCGGCCAGCTCGTCCCGAGCCGCGCGGTAGCGCAGCTCAGGCTTGTCCCCGAGCGTGAAGAGAGCTTCGCGGCAGCCGGCGGCCGCACCTGCACGCGCGATCTCGAGGACTTCCTCGATGGTCAGGTACGCCCGCTCCCCGCGGCGCGGCGGCTGGGCGAACGTGCAGTAGTGGCACACGTCGCGACAGAGCTTCGTCAGCGGGATGAAGACCTTCGGCGAGTAGGTGACGAGCCGGCCGTGCCCCTCAGCCCGTAGCGCCCGCGCCTCCGCACACAGCTCGTCGAGCGGACGGCCGAGGAGCTCCATTCCGGGAGCTTACGTCTATGCGCGCGGGCTACGAAGGCTCAGAGGAAGTCGATCGACGCGACGCCGAGCGCCGCCGCGAGGACCACTGCCGCAACTCCGGCTCCGGCCATCGACCAGCGCCTCGTGCGCGTTCCCGGCGCGGCCAGGACGGCTGCACCGGCGAGGCCGAGCGTCATTCCCGAAAACGTCTCGACCGCCTGGAATGCGACTCCGAGCGCGAGTGAGGCGCCGAGGCCGACACCGGTCCCGTGCAAAGCGAGTGTCGCCGCGCCTGCCCCTGCCCCGAAGTTCCCCGGTGTGAGCGGCAGCAGGCCGGCGAGCGCCATTGCGGCGAGCAGCACGACGGCGACCCAGACCGGCCGCGACACACCGAGAGCGAGCGAGATCGCGACCGCGCCGCACACGCGCGTGATCGCCGCGAAGGCGATCCAGCCGAAGATCGTCGCTCCTGCGCGCGGCGATTGCCCGACGCTGCGGAAGATCTGCAGGAGGCTGCCGAGCCGTCCTGCCGCTCGTCGGCTGACGCGCACGGACACGAGGACAACACACGCCACGACGAGGATCAGCAGCGGAGCCGGCCACAACGGGACGCGGCCCACCGATGCGGCCACCACGATGAGCAGGGCCAGCACGAGCGTCCGGGCCGCGGCCACCGACGCCCCCACGCCGCCCGCCCGCCAGAGACGGTCGTCTCCGGGGAGCGTGCGTGAGAGGAGACCGATCCGCACGGCCCCGCCGAGGTGCGCCGGGGCGACAGAGTTGACGAGCGAGCCGATCGCATAACGCGCCGATACCTGCTTGAAGCACGCCTCGCCGCCGCATGCGCGCAGCCCGGTCCGCCAGGCCGCCGCCGAAGCGAGCAGGCCAAGTGCGAAGGCAATCGCCGCGACGACCAGCCACTTCGGCTGGGCATGCGACAGGCTCGCGACGGCACCGTCGAACGTTCCCCGGCCGATCCTGGTCGCTCCGAGGGCGATGCCCGCGACCACGAGGGCTCCGAACCCGAGGGCGTAGCTGCGGCGTATCGATCCGAATTGACCGAGCGAGAGCTCGTTCATGAACCCGTTACTTGTTCCCTCGCTCTGCACGCCACAAACGCTATCGGCACGAAATGAGAGCAACGTTAAGAATGCCGGGCCGGCCGCACCCTGCATGCCATCATGCCCCGCGGTGAGAACCTCGCGACGAAGGCGACGGCCGGCCTCGAGCGGGGCGCTGATCGGATTGCTGGCCCTGGTCGCGGTGGTCGGAAGCCTCGAGTATCGAGACTGGAAGGGGGACCAGGGAAAGACAGCTGCCGCGGCCAGACTGCCGCCCCCGGTTCACCAAAAGGCCGAGGTCCGCCGTCTCGCTCAGGTCCGTCCGCTGAACCTCTATGCGCACGATCGCGCAGGCATGATCAGCGCGATCGCCCGGCGGGATCCGGCCCGCGTCTACGTCCCGAACAGCGCGGGAGACTCGGTCGACGTGATCGACCCGCAGACGTACAAGGTCGTCGGACATTTCGCCGTGGGCGCGCTGCCGCAACACGTCACGCCGTCGCACGACCTCAAGACTCTCTATGTGAACGACGACGTCGGCAACACGCTGACGCCGATCGATGCGCGCACCGGTCGCCCCGGCAAGCCGATCCACGTCGACGATCCCTACAACCTCTATTTCACGATCGACGGGCGCTACGCGATCGTGGTCGCCGAGCGTCTCCACCGACTCGACTTCCGCTCGGCGCACTCGTTCCGGCTCGTGCGCGCGCTGAGCGTTCCCTGCGCCGGCGTCAACCACATGGACTTCTCTCCCAACGGGAGCTATGTCATCGCAAGCTGCGAGTTCTCGGGCCGTCTGCTCAAGGTCGACGTGCACCACTTCAGGGTGCTCGCGGTGCGAACACTGCCGCGCCGGTTCTCGGTTCCGCAGGACGTGCGCTCGTCACCGGACGCGAAGGTCTTCTACGTAGCCGACCTCGCTGCCGGCGGAGTATGGGAGATCAACCCCAAACAGCTGAGGGTGATCGGGTTCATCCATACCGGCGCAGGAGCGCACGGTCTCGTCGTCGGGCGGAACGGAAAGGTGCTCTACGTCGCAAATCGCAGCGAGGGGAGCGTCTCCGTGATCTCGTTCAGGACCCGCAAGGTCATTCACAAGTGGCGCATCCCGGGCGGCGGAAGCCCCGACATGGGCGACGTCTCCGCGGATGGCAAGGTGCTCTGGCTCTCGGGACGGTACAACTCGGAGGTCTATGCAATCGACACACGCAGCGGACGGTTGATCGCGCGCATTCCAGTCGGTCCGAGCCCACACGGGCTGTCCGTCTGGCCGCAGCCGGGGAGATTTTCACTCGGTCACACTGGGAACATGCGCTGATGACTCCGCGCGTCTGGCTTCGCACGCGCGCCGACCTCCTGATGCCTGCAGCCGCGGCGGCATCCCTCGCGGCACTGCTCGTCTGGTTCGGCCCACCCGGTACCGACCTGGCCGCGCACGTCTACCAGCGGACGCTCTTTCTCGAGCACGGCTTCGTTCTCTGGAACAACTTCTGGTACGCGGGCCGCTACAGCTTCGTCACCTACAGCGTCCTCTACTACCCGCTGGCCGCGGCGATCGGCATCAAGCTGCTCGCCGTCTTGATCGTTGCCGTCGCGGTCGCCGCCTTTGCAGCTGTCGTGCGACGTGAGTGGGGCGAGGAGGCCAAATGGTCGATCCGCGCTTTCGCAGTCGTGTGGGCGCTGCTCGTCGTCTCCGCGGCCTACCCGTTCATGCTTGGAAGCGCGCTCGCGCTGGTCTCCCTCTGGTTCCTGCAACTCGGACGCCGCCCGCTCTTCGCGGGCTTCGCGCTCCTGACCCTTGCCGCCAGCCCGCTCGCGTTCGCGCTCCTCGTCGTGCTCCTGGCCGCAGTCGCACTCGCTCGTCGCGATCAGCGGGCTCGGCTTCTGTGGCCGTCCCTCGCGATCGCGGCCGTGGGAGCTCTCGAGCTCGTGCTCCGCAGGATGTTCCCGGGCCGCGGCACCTTCCCCTTCTCGGTCCAGGAGTTCCTCGCCGCGACGGTCTTCTGCGTGCTCGGGATCGGCTTGACGTGGGGAATCGCGAGCGCACGGCTCCTTCGCTGGACGTACATCGTCTACTTCGCCGCCTGCACGGCCGCGTTCGCGTTCGCCTCGCCGATCGGCGAGAACATCGCGCGGCTTCGGTTCGCCGCGGCGCCGATCGCGATCCTGACGCTCACGCTCCGCCACTGGCGCCCGCGGCCAGTCTGCGCGATCGCGCTCGCACTTGCCCTCTCGTGGAATCTGACGCCACTCGCCGCGAGCTTTCTCCACGGCGCCGGGGATCCCACCGCGCACGCCGCCTACTGGAAGCCGACGATCTCCTACCTCCAGGGCCACGTGCGGCCCTCGTATCGCGTCGAGGCGGTGGACACGCGGGGTCACTGGCCCGCCGACTTTCTCGCCCGCGCGCGGATCCCGCTCGTGCGCGGCTGGTTCAGGCAGGAGGACTTTCCGCAGAACCGCGTGCTATACGGGAAGCTAGGACCGGCCGTCTACGTGAACTGGCTGCGCAAGCTCAGCGTCCGCTACGTCGTGCTCACGACTGCGACGCCGGATTACAGCGCACGTGCCGAAGCACGGCTGCTCGAGAGTGGCCGCTCAGGCCTCGCGGTCGTTCACCGGACTGCGACGACAACCGTCTTCGCCGTTCCGTCACCACGCCCGCTCGTCAGCCCGCCGGCACGTGTGCTCGAGCTCGGCTACACGTCGATCCGTATCGCCGCTCCCGTGGCGGGGACGTACCGGCTCGGCGTCACGTACGCGCCCTACTGGCACACACCTGCGGGTTGCCTGAGCCCCAGTGCCGACGGCATGACGGAGCTGACGGTTCGACATCCCGGCATCGTCTCGCTGCGTTTCGCCGTCACGGCCAGGCGTGCGCTCGCCGCGGTTGTCGGCGACAACTCTGACTGTCGCTGAAGGAGCGCTAGCCGGGCTTGGCCGAGACGAGCGGACCGAAGGTGCGCCACGCCCCCTTCGACCAGCGCTGCAGTCGCACCTGCGTGATCGGGAAGCGACTCGTCGGCGTCGTGTGGATGACGATGCCCGGCAGCACGAAGGGATTCCCACGTTCGGTCAGATGCGTCGCCGCGTTCATCAAGCTCTGCCGCGTCAGGTTCTTCCCGGCCTTCTTGAGCGTGTTGACGAGCGTGTAGGCGGTTGCCATACCTGCGGTGAAGTAGCCGTCCTTCAGGTCGCGCGAGCTGGTTCCGTTGCCGTACTTCCTGAGGATCGACTGGAAGAGCTTGATGCCCTTGTCGTTCGCCCACTGAGGTGAGGCCGGGTCCTTGCCGAAGACGATCGAAATCGATCCGTTCGCCGCCTTTTGCGGGACGATCGCCATCAGGGACGCGGCAGACGACACGTCGTTCACGAAGATCTGCGGCTTCCAGCCGAGCCGCGACACGGCGTTGAACGCCTGGAGCGAGAACTTGCCGAAGGCGAACACCATCAGCACGTTCGCCTTCGAGGCCTTCAGCTGGGTCACCTGCGGCTGCACGTCCGAGGACGTCGGGTCGTAGCCCACGCTCGCGACGATCGACTTCGCCTTCTTGCCGAGGCCGCGCTTCATCCCGGCCAGGAGATCACGGCCGTAGTCGTCGTTCTGATACAGAACAGCGATTTTCGCCTTCTTGAGGTTCTTGACGACATAGCGCCCGTAGATCTCGCCTTCCTCCGAGTACGGCGGGATGTACCCGATCGTCCACGGGTACTTCTTGTAGTCCCGGCCGAACGTCGTCGCCCCGGACGACACGTAGAGCTGCGGGACTTTGTTGTCATTCAGAAGCTTGCGGACGGCGAGGTTGTTGTTCGTGCCGAGCGAACTGAAGACCGCGAAAACCTGCTCCTGCTGGATCAGGCGAATCGTGTTGTTGACGGCGCGACCAGGGTCGTACCCATCGTCGAGGTACGTGTACTTGAGCTTGCGTCCGAGCACCCCACCCTTGTCGTTGACGTACTTGAAGTAGGCGTCGATGCCGCGCGCGACGTTCCCGGCGATCGCGGCCTCTCCGCTCAGCGGCACGCTCGAGCCAATGTGAATCTCGTCCGACGAGACGCCCGGAGTGGCGACGGGGCGCGCGCCAGCAGACGCAGCGGCCACGACGGCCACAGCGGCACAAACGACAAAGACCCTCACGCCCACCTGCTCACCTAAGACCGAGTGTATAGCCGAGTTGTTAGCGGCCCAAAGAGCCGTCGCACCAGGCCTCCGACGCCGGTCGGCAGCAATATCATCACGACGATCAGCACGATTCCGAACACGACACTCGGGATCCCCGGCTTCTGCGGGTCGAGGCTCAACGCAGGCAGGTGGTTGAGCCAGCGCGCAACCGTGTCCGCATGGTTCTGCAGGAAGTAGATCAGGGCGGCGCCGGCGATCATCCCGAAGAGCGAGTCGAGTCCGCCGACCGCCAGGCCGACGACGAGGTAGACGGAGAGGATGATCGGGAAGACGTCGGGGTTGACGTAGGCGTTCGCGATCGCGTACAGCGATCCAGCGACGCCGGCGTAGAAGGCCGAGATCCCGAACGCGAGCGTCTTGTATCGCCCGATGCTGATCCCGGAGGACACCGCTGCGACCTCGCTGTCACGGATCGCCTTGAAGGCGCGTCCTGTCTTGCCGCGCACGAGCAGCCAGGCTGCAACCAGCAACACGAGCGCGATCCCCCAGGTCAGGTAGTAGATCCAGTTGTTCGTCGTCGTACTGAGCCCGAACGGCGGCTTCGCCAGGTTGAGGATCTTGCCCGTCGTGCCGCCGAAGAAGTGGTCGAACTTCTTCGGCAACTGCGGAAACGAGACGGCGATGCCGAAGGTGATCAGCGCGAGATAGAGCCCCGAGAGGCGCAGCGCGGGAAGGCCGACGACGAGGCCCGCGATTCCGGCAACGACGCCTGCAATCGGGATCGTCCAGAGGTCGCGCACCTGGTGTCCGTAGAAGCCGTCCACGCTCAGGATTGCGGTCGTGTAGCCGCCGATTGCCATGAACGCGCCGTTACCGAGCGAGATCTGCCCGTTGAATCCGGTCAGGATCGAGAGGCCCAGCAGGGCGATGAAGTACATCCCGACGATCGCCAGCTCGCGGGCGCGGAAGTCGCTCACGAACCGCGGCAGCAACGCGACGACAGCCGCGAGCACGACGAAAGCGGACAGCTCGAGCCACAGCCTCCTCCTCATACCCGCCGCACCGCCACCTTTCCGAAGAGACCGCCCGGCCGCACAAGCAGCAGCACGAGGATGAGCAGGAGCGCCGCCGGCAGCTTCAGCGTCGACCCGATGAACCCGACGTAGCGGCCGAGCAACGTGATCGTGACTCCGAGGAGGATGCCGCCTACGACTGCGCCGACCGGCGAGTCGAGCCCGCCGAGCACGGCAGCCGCGAATGCGTAGAGCAGAATCGTCTGCATCATGTTCGGGTCGAGGAACACGACGGGTGCGATCATCATTCCCGCGACCGCGCCCAGCACCGTCGCGATCCCCCAGCCGAGCGCGAACATCCAGCTGACGCGTACGCCGACGAGCCGCGACGAATCCCGGTTGACGGCCGCAGCGCGCATCCCGAGCCCGAGCTTCGTGAAGCGGAAGAAGAGCGCGAGCAACCCGACGAGCAGGATCGAGACGGCGACGATGCCGATGTCCTGCACGCTGACCGGGACGCCGCCGACGTCGATCGTCCTCGTCGAGAAGGGACCGTGGAACTGCACGTTGGCCCCACCCCAGATCAGGTTCATCAACCCGTTGAGCAGCAGGGCGAGCCCGAGCGTGATGATCACGATCGTAAGAACCGGGGCGTTCTCGACCGGACGGATCAGGGTTCGCTCGATCACCACGCCGCCGGTGAAGGCGATCGCTAGCACGATCGGGAACGCCTCCCAGAATGTGAGCCCCTGGTTCATCAGGGACCAGGCGATGAAGGTCGTGAAGGTCGCCATCTCGCCTTGCGCGAAGTTGATGACCCTTGTCGAGCGGTAGATGATCACGATCGCAAGCGCGAGCCCGGCGTAGATCGCGCCTTCGCGAATGCCCGCCGCAAGCTGCTGCGCGAACTCGGTCCAGGTGAAGGCGGCGATCGGCATCAGTAACCCAGGTACGACTTCCGCACGGACTGGTTTGCGCGCAGCTCGTCGCTCGTCCCCTCGACGACGACGGCGCCGACCTCGAGGACGTACGCCCGGGCGGCGTGGGCAAGCACGAGATTGGCGTTCTGCTCGACGACGAGCACGGACATACCGTCCTGGCCCTTCATGCGCTCGAGCGCCTCGAAGATCTCGTTGACGACGATCGGCGCCAGACCGAGCGAGGGCTCGTCGAGCAGCAGCAGCTTCGGCCGTGCCATCATCGCGCGGCCCAGCGCCAACATCTGCTGCTCGCCGCCGGAAAGGGTCCCCGCCTGCTGGTGACGGCGCTCTTCCAGCCGGGGGAAAAATCCGAAGACACGCCGTGCGTCGTCCTTGATGCCGCCGCGACGCGTGTACGCACCGAGCCGGAGGTTCTCCCAAACGGTGAGGTCGCTGAATGTTCCCCGCCCTTCAGGCACGTGCGCGATTCCTGCGCGCGCGGTGCCTTCGGGACGGCGCGGGAGTGCCTTTCCGCCGAAGACGAGGTCGCCGGTGCGGCGCACCGTTCCCGAGATCGCGCGCAAAGTCGTGGTCTTGCCCGCGCCGTTCGCGCCGAGCACCGCGACCAGCTCGCCGCCGCCGACGGTGAGCGACACACCGTGTAGCGCCTTGACCGGGCCGTAGCGCGCCTCGACGTTTCGGAGCTCCAGCAGACTCACGATTCGGCTCCGAGGTATGCCTCGATCACACGCGTGTCCGCCTGTACCTGCGCCGGCGTCCCTTCAGCAATCTTCTTGCCAAAGTCGAGAACGTTCACGCGATCGGCGACGCTCATCACGAGGCCCATGTGGTGCTCGACGAGCAGGATCGTCAGCTCGAAGTCGTCTCGCATCCGCCGGATGAACTTGCCGAGCACGTCGACCTCTTCGTGGCTCAAGCCGCCGGCGGGCTCGTCCAGCAGCAGGAGCTGCGGCCCGGACGCGAGCGCGCGCGCCAGCTCGACGCGCTTCTGCGTCCCGTACGGCAGCTCCGACGCCGGCCGGTCGCGGACCGAGCGGAGATTCACGTAGAAGAGCACGTCGTCCGCCGCTTGTTCTCCCTGGCGCACGTGCGCACCGACCCGCACGTTGTCGATGACGGACATGCCGCGGAAGAGCTCGACGTTCTGGAACGTCCGTGCGATTCCTCGGCGGATCACGCCGCTCGGCGGAGTGTCGAGGAGGCTCTCGCCGTCGAAGCGGACATCACCTTCGGCCGGCGTGTACAGACGGGTGATCACGTTGAACGCGGTCGTCTTCCCAGCGCCGTTCGGGCCGATCAGCCCGACGATCTCGCCGGCGTCCGCGTCGAACGAGACCTCGTCGAGCGCGACGATGCCTCCGAACTGCATTGAGACGTTCTCGACTTCGAGAAGGGGCAAGGCTCGCCTACCCTAAAGTGCGGCAACGATGCACCCAACCGCTGAGCGATTTCAGGAGCGTCTCCGCGAGCTCGGCCTCGACGCCGAGGTGCGGGAGCTCGCGGACTCGACCCGGACGGCGAAGGAGGCAGCCGCCGCGGTCGGCGTCGAGGTCGGCCAGATCGTCAAGTCGCTGGTCTTCGTCGACGATTCCGGCCCGCTCCTCTGCCTGTGCGCGGGGGACCGGCGGGTGGACACGGGCAAGCTCGGCGTGAACGTGCGCCAGGCCGACGGCGACGAGGTGCGAGAGGCGACCGGCTACTCCATCGGCGGCGTTCCGCCGCTCGGGCACGACCGGCCGGTCCCCACCATCGTGGACGCCTCGCTCCGCCGTTTCGAGACGGTGTGGTGCGCCGGCGGCACGCCGCACGCCGTCTTCCCCGTGGCGACCGAAGCGCTGATCAGCGCCATTCCCGGCGCCCAGATCAAGGAGATTTCCTAGCCTCGCAGGTGGAGTGCAGGGTTTTCCCGCCCGGGCGAGTCTCTTTCGTAGAGGGGGCGCGCCGACCGCGGTTGTCGACCTGCTAGGAAGTCACAGTCGCGGCTGCGCCCCCTCCTAGAGCTCTCGCCTCCGTCACGGGTGCCTGACAGGCAAAGGCTTCGCAGACGTAGACCGTCGGCCGCCCGTCGACCAGATCCTTTCCGGCCAGGAGCGGCACCTGGTCGCTCGGCCCGAAAGCGACCACCGCGTTCGGGTCGAACTTGGCAAGCGCGGCCCGCGCCACCTCGGAGTCCGGAGGTCCGACGATCGCAATCTCACGGGGGGGCGAGAAATGAAGATCGAGCGCGTTGAGTGCATGTCCGAACGCGGACGGGGCGCGCGGAAGGAGTGGAGCGACGAACCGGAAGACGCCGACCGCCTGCCGCCCGAGCTCCTGGTCGCCCCAGAGCCGGGAGAGGCGAAGCAGCACATAGGCGAGCATCGAGTTTCCCGACGGCGTCGGGTGATCGTCGAAGTCCTTCTTCCTCGCGACGAGCTTCTCTCCGTCCCTCGGCGTGAGGAAGAAGCCGCCGTCGGCGGAGTCGCCGAAGAGATCGACGGCAAGCATTGCGAGCCGCCGCGATTCTTCGAGCCAGCGCAGCTCTCCGGTTGCGATGTGGAGCTCGTACAGGCCGTTCGCAACGTCGGCGTAATCCTCGAGCACGCCCGCATGCTTCGCCTGACCTGCACGCCAGCTGCGGTAGAGACGGCCCTCCTCAGTGGAAAGCGGTCCGAGCAGGAACTCGCCAAGCGAGCGGGCCGCGTCGAGGTAGTCGTCACGCCCGAGCCTTCGCCCGGCCTCGGCGAGAGCCGCGAGCGCGAGGCCGTTCCAGGAAGCGATCGCCTTGTCGTCACGCAGCGGCTTCCGGCGAAGTTCCCTCTCCTCGAACAGCCGCGCGCGCAGCTCGGGGTCGAGGGCACCGCGGATGATGAAACGTCCGTGCTCGAACGGGTGCAACAGCTCCTTCGGGACGTCGTCCTCCTCCGTCCATGTGTAGGTGAGCCCTTCGACGCCGTCTGTGTCGGCGTCCTCGGCGGAGGCGAATCCCCCTTCCTCGAGGGCCAGGTCCCGCAGCATGTAGTCGAGCGTCTCGGTAGCGATCTCGCGGTAACGCTCGTTGCCCGTCACGAGCCAGCCGTGCAGATAGACCGGAACGAGCAGCGCGTTGTCGTAGAGCATCTTCTCGAAGTGCGGCACGAGCCACTCCCGATCGACGGAGTACCGGTGGAAGCCGCCGCCGATTAGGTCGTACATGCCTCCGGCGGCCATCGCGTCGAGCGTCTTCGTCGCGAGCTCGAGCTCGTCGCGTCGGAGCAGGAACTCGAGCACCGAGGCCGGCGGGAACTTCGGCGCCGGCCCGAACCCACCCCACTCGGGATCGAACTGCTGCCGAAGCCCGCGCACGGCGTCCGTCAGCAGGGACGAGGTCAGCGGCTCGCGTGATGGCTCGGCCGTGCGGCGGAGCTGCTCCGTGATCGCGGCGGCGTCGCGCTCGATGTCGGAGCGGCGCTCGCGCCACGCGTCGGCGATCGCCTGCAACAGCTGACGGAAGCTCGGCAGCCCGTGACGCGGCTCCGGTGGGTAGTACGTCCCGCCGAAGAACGGCGCGCCTGCGGGCGTGAGAAAGACGGTCATGGGCCAGCCTCCGTGGCCCGTGAGCGAGACGACGGCGTCCATATATACCGAGTCGATGTCGGGACGCTCTTCGCGGTCGACCTTGACCGAGACGAAGTGCTCGTTCATCAATGCCGCGGTCGCCCCGTCTTCGAAGGACTCGTGCTCCATGACATGGCACCAGTGACAGGCCGCGTAGCCGACGGAGAGCAGAATGGGCTTGTCTTCTTCTCGCGCGCGCGCGAGTGCCTCGTCACCCCAGGGATACCAGTCCACCGGATTGTCGGCGTGCTGCAGAAGATAAGGGCTGGTTTCGCCGGCGAGCCGGTTCATCCGGTTACACCCAGACGGTCGCACCGGCAAAGCCGGCGCGACCTCCACGACGGCATCGCGAGCGATGCCGGAGCCACCGGATTGTCGGCGTGCTGCAGAAGATAAGGGCTGGTTTCGCCGGCGAGGCGGTTCATACCGGCACCGTAGCTACCTCCGGAAGCGGCGCCAGCCCTCGACGGCGGCCGTAACCGACGCCGCGATACCGAACGCCACCAGCAGCGCGAGGATGGGCCGATCCTTGAACACCATCCCTCCGAAGTAGCCGAGCAACGCGGCGTAGCACGCCCAAAAAATGGCCGCAATGAAGATGTACGGCACGAACCGTGTCAGCCAACGCAGGCGAACGAGGCCCGCGGTGAAGGTCGTCGCGGTGCGGCCGCCGGGAATGAACCGGGCGACGATGAGGACGTAGCTGCCGCGTTCCTTGAGAAAGTTCCGCGCCCAGTCGAGCCGGCGTTGCGCAACCTCGCCACTGAAGAACCGCTCTACTGCCGGCGTGCCGAGCCATCGCCCCGCGGCGTAACACAGGTTGTCACCGACGAACGCCCCGGCGGCGGCGCAGGCGATCACCAACTCGAGCGACAACTGACCGCGCGCAGCCTGGATCCCGCAGACGATCACCGCGGTCTCGCTCGGGAAGGCCGGGATGAGCGCGTCGCCCACGCAGATCCCGAAGAGGATCGGGTAAGTCCAGACCGACCCCGTCAGCAGGTCGATGAGGCTCTGCAGGAAAGCGAGGGTCACCGACGTTCCTTCCGTAACTCGATCGCCCGCGTGTGCCGGCGGAAGCCGATGCTCTCGTACAAGGCACGCGAACGCTGGTCCTCGTCGCGTCCACCTCCGTACACGATCGCGCTGCGCGCGCCTTCCTCCTGCAGGCGCCTCAAGGCGTACCGGCACACCCCCGCCCCGAGGCCGCGCCGCCGGTAGTCGGGATGCGTGCCGACCGGCTCGAACTCGCCTACGCCGTTCTCCTCGTCGAACCAGCAGAGAACATAGGCCGCAAAGCTCCCGTCGGGCGCCTCCACCACGCAGTCGAGATCGGCTCGGTAGGGCCACGCC
Source organism: Gaiellaceae bacterium (assembly GCA_035573355.1). Classification (GTDB taxonomy): domain Bacteria; phylum Actinomycetota; class Thermoleophilia; order Gaiellales; family Gaiellaceae; genus 3-1-20CM-4-69-9. The sequence continues at coordinate 18,017 of DATMZV010000057.1, forward strand.
GACGTGACCTTGCGATAGCGCTCCTCCGTCAGCCGCGATGGTGCCCAGACGGCACGATGGAGTGCGACGCGTTTGTGGAAGTCGGCGGCGGTGCGAACGGTGCGGAGCGTGAAGCCGTCGGGGACAACCGGGTCGGGGAGCTCACGATCGAGCTCCTGGACGTGGTACGCGTACCACGAAAGCGGCTCTGAAGCGCCGTAACCGAGCTCAGTGAGGACCGCGAGCCTGTCCGCGTCACCTTCCAGCACAAAGGTCGTGAGCAAATCGGTTCCTCCGGCCTCTGACTCGAACCACTCGAGAACCTCTTGCTCCACTGAGCCGCCCCGGTGCTCGGGATGGACGTCGTAGTCGAGCGCCGCAGGGGGCCAGAGCCAGGCCCAGGCGACGCAGCGGTCGCCGTCAAGCCACAACCGCCGGTTCCAGTCCTCCTCTGCCCCCCGGTGCAACCACCAGGCGAGGTCACCGACATGGGTCAGCACCCAAGGGCCTTCGAGCGCCCACAGCTCCTGCTGAAGCGCCTGCATGCGCCGAAGGTCGCCGTTGTTCTCGTATGGTCGCGCGCGTATGGCCAACGGATTTCTGCCGCTCGACGGTGTGCGAGTCGTCGACGTCACGAGCTCACTGGCGGGCCCCTACTGTACGGAGATCCTGGGTGCCCTCGGCGCAGACGTGGTCAAGGTCGAGCATCCGGACCGCGGCGACGAGGCGCGCGCCTGGGGCCCGCCGTTCTGGGAGGGCTCGAGCGTGATGTTCTATGCGGCGAACCTGAACAAGCGGTCGCTGGCCCTCGATCTCAAGCGTGGGCGCGAGGTGCTGCTTCGTCTCGTCGATTCGGCGGACGTCTTTCTCCAGAGCCTGCGGCCCGGAACTGCGACGCGGCTCGGCTTCGGCGCTGAGGAGTTGCGTGCCCGTAATCCGCGCCTCGTCTACTGCGACATCGGCGCGTTCGGGCGCGCGGGACCGTTGCGCGAGCGTCCGGGGTACGACCCGCTGCTGCAGGCGTTCAGCGGGATCATGAGCGTCACCGGGGAGCCGGATCGGCCCGGCGTGCGCGTCGGCGCGTCCATCATCGACCAGGGGACCGGCATGTGGGCAGCGCTCGGCGTCGTCGCCGCGCTCCACTCGGGCGGAGGGCACACGGTGGATGTGTCGCTCTTCGAGACGGCGCTGGGGCTCGTGCCCTACCAGGTCACCGCGTACCTCGCCGGCGGCGGCGCGCCCGGTCGCCACGGGACGGCCTTCCCGCTGATCTCGCCCTACCAGGTGTTCCACGTCCGGGGCGGCGACGTGATGATCGCCGCGGGAAACGACGGGCTCTTCACCCGCTTGTGCTCGGCGCTCGACCTGCCGGAGCTCACCGCGGACGCACGCTTTGCCACGAATCCCGATCGGGTCGCGCATCGCGAAGAGCTTGCGGCGCTACTTCAGGACCGAATCCGCAATGAGCCGCTCGCGGAGCTGCTCGAGCGCCTCGAGGCTGCCGGCGTTCCTGCCTCACCCGTCAACGACGTCGGCGACGCGGCCGACCACGAGCAGACAAAGGCCCTCGGGATGATTCAGCCGACACCCGAGCCGACGGTCGCGCTGCCGCTTTCCATCGACGGCCGGCGCGTCTCGCATCGAAGGCAGCCACCGCGGCTCGGCGAGCACACGGACGAGATTCTGCGCGACCTCGGCTATGACGAAGAGGCGCTCGGCCGGCTGTCCGCGGAGGGTGTGATCCGGCGCGTAGAGTCGAGCTCATGAGCGACATCCGCGCGCTTCTTCGGCGAACCGCAGAGCTTGCCTCGGACTTCCTCGAGTCGCTCGACGACCGGCCGGTCTTCCCGCGGACGTCGGTCGACGAGCTCCGCCACGCGCTCGGCGGGCCGCTGCCCGAGGAGCCGACGGCTCCGGAAGAGGTCGTGGAGAGCCTCGTCGCCGCCGCGGATCAGGGAATCGTGGCGATGCCGAGCGGGCGTTACTTCGGCTTCGTCATCGGCGGCGGCCTCCCCGCGGCGCTCGCCGCGGACTGGTTGACCTCTGCCTGGGATCAGAACGCAGGCCTCTACGTAGGCGGTCCGTCGGCGTCC
>DATMZV010000058.1:0-4638 GCA_035573355.1 Gaiellaceae bacterium
CGATCGGCGGCATCGACGTTACCAATGCCGCGGATTGCATTCGTGCCGGCGCAGCGGGTGTTGCGGTCATCCGGGCTGCCCGCGATGCGGCCGGCCTTCGCAGGGCGATCGATGAAGCTCTCTGAAGCAGGCGAGCTCGGCCTGCTCGCCGAACTCGAGCGCCGCGGCCTCGCGCAGCGGATCGAGAACGACGCCGCAGAGCTCGGCGACACCGGCGTGATCGTCACGCAGGACGCGCTCGTCGAGCGCGTCCACTTTCGGCTCGACTGGATCTCGTGGCGCGACCTCGGCTGGCGCGCGGCGGCGGTCAATCTCAGCGATCTCGCGGCCTCGGGAGCAGACGCCGAAGGCCTCCTCGTCACGCTTGCCGCACCGGGCGACGTGCGCGTCGAAGATGTCGTCGAGCTCTACGAGGGGATCGCGGAGACCGGGGTGCCCGTCCTCGGCGGCGATACCTCGAGGGCAGGCAGCGTCATGCTCAGCGTGACGGCGATCGGGCGCTCGGACCGCGTTCCGGGTCGAGCCGGGGCGATACCCGGCGACCAGGTGGTCGTGACCGGACCGCTCGGCGCGGCGGGTGCTGCGTTCCGGCGAGAGTCGTACGCGCGGCCTCCGCTTCGGCTGACCGAGGGCAAGCAGCTTGGCGCGCACGCGAACGCGGTGCTCGATATCTCCGACGGGCTCGCGGTCGACGCCGGGCACATCGCGTCGCGGTCCGGCTGCCGGGTGGTGATCGAGCTGGAACGGGTGCCGCTCGCTGTTGGAGCCGAGGTCTCCGACCTCGGCTTCGGCGAGGACTACGAGCTGCTCGCCGCGGTCGAGAACCCGAGCGGGCACACGATCATCGGACACTGTGAGGAAGGCACAGGAGTCGAGCTCACCCTCAACGGCGAGCCGTACGAGCTAGGCGGCTGGCAGCACTTCCGCTAGTGCACGCTCGTAATGCGAGCGCGGGTGTGCGCCGATCAGCGTCGCTCTGGCCTCGCCGCCTTCGAACAGGATGGCCGTCGGAATCGACAGGACGTCGTAGCGGGCGGCGGTGAGCGGGTTCTCGTCGATGTTCAGCTTGGCGAACTCGACGCGTCCGCGTGACTCCGACTCCAGCTGCTCGAGGATCGGCTCGACGGCCCGGCACGGGCCGCACCAAGGTGCCCAGAAGTCGAGCACGACAGGTGTGTCGGATTGGAGCACGTCGTGCTCGAACGTGGCGTCGGTGACCTCGAACATCTGACGTCAGAGTAGCCGCTTCGTCACAGCTGTCCGAGCAGTGCCGCGAGCCTGAGGCGAGGGACTTTCCAGATCGCTTCGACGACGATCCCCTTCGACATCTTCGAGCCTCCGACCTCGCGGTCGGCGAAGGTGATCGGCACCTCGACGACCTCGAAGCCGGCGCGCAGGGCCCGGTAGGTCGTCTCGATCTGGAACGCGTAGCCCTTCGAGTGAATCGAGTCGAGTTCGATCGTCTCGAGGACGGAACGCCGGTAGCATTTGAACCCCCCGGTCAAATCGCGAACCTGGACGCCGAGCACGACGCGGGCATAGAGCGATCCGCCGGCGGAGATGACCCGGCGCAGCAGCCCCCAGTTCCGCACGCCGCCGCCGGGAACGTACCTCGAGCCGAGTGCGACGTCGGCGCCGTCGGCCACCGCGGCGATCAGACGAGGAACGTCCTTCGGGTCGTGCGAGAAGTCGCAGTCCATCTCCAGCACGAGCTGCGCATCGCCCGAGAGCGCCTGTCGAAAACCGGCGAGGTATGCGGGCCCGAGTCCCTCCTTCCGCTCGCGGTGGAGGACCTCTACGTAGTCGAGCTCGGCGGCGAGGCGGTCGGCCAGCTCGCCGGTCCCATCAGGGGAGTTGTCGTCGATCACGAGGACGTGCACATTCTTGTCGCCGAGCGCGCGCAGCATCGGCTCGAGGTTCTCGCGCTCGTTGTACGTGGGAAGGCAGACGACGGCCGTGGGCAGCTGCACGTGCGTATATTCAATGCAATGACCGGCGCTCTGCCTCGCAACGTCGACGTGGCCGAGCAGCTGGAGCTTCTGGCCGACCTGCTCGAGATCGAAGGCGAGGCCTCGTTTCGGGTGCTGGCCTACCGCCGGGCGGCAACTCGCATTCGCGAGACGGCCGGCTCGGTCGCCGAGCTTGCCCTCAAAGGGCGTGCCAAGGAACTACAGGGGATCGGCAAGACGATCGAGGAGAAGATCGTCCAGGTGATCGAGGACGGGGAGATGCATGCCCTGACGAAGCGCAAGAAGATCATCCCGCCGGAGGTGGTCAGCTTCATGCGGCTTCCGGGCCTCGGCCCCAAGACCGCGGCTCGCATCTGGCACGAGCTCGATATCACGACGATCGAGGAGTTGAAGGTGGCGGCTGAGCAGGAGCAGCTGCGCACGCTGACGGGCCTCGGCGCGAAGACCGAGGAGCGAATCCTGAAGGCGCTCGCGGAAAAGAAGCAGGAACCTTCCGACCGGCGCCTGCTCGGCGACGGGCTCGGGCCGCTGCTCGCCGTCGTCGACATGCTGCGGCAGCACCCCGCGGCCGTGAAGGTGTCGGAGGCCGGTAGCGCCAGGCGGCGCAAGGAGACCTTCCGCGACCTCGACGTCATCGCCACCGCGACCGATCCGGAGACGTTGATCGATTACTTCACGAAGCTGAAGTGGGTGATCGAGGTAGTGGCAAAAGGGCCGACGAAGGCGACGGTCCTGTCGAACGAGGGTCTCCGCTTCGACCTCCGTGTCGTCCCGCCCGAGTCGTACGGCAACCTGCTGCAGCACTTCACGGGCTCGAAGGATCACAACGTCGCGCTCCGTGAGCGCGCGGTGAAGGACGGACTGTCCGTCTCCGAGTACTCGGTCACCGTCGTCGAGACCGGAGAGGAGCTCAAGTTCGCCGAAGAAGAGCAGGTGTACGAGCGGCTCGGCTATCAGTTCATCCCGCCCGAGCTCCGCGAGAACGCGGGCGAGCTCGATGCAGCACGACGCGGTGAGCTGCCGAAGCTCGTCGAGCTCGCCGACATCAAAGGCGACCTCCACACGCACACGACCTACTCGGACGGGCGCGACTTGCTGGCGGAGATGGTGCGTGCGGCTCAGACGCGGGGCTACAAGTACTACGTCGTCACCGACCACCCCCACAGGGCGTTCCCTGAGCAGGATCTCGAGATCGACGAGCTCAACGAGCGACTTGCGCCGTTTCGCATCCTGAAGGGGATCGAGGTGAACATCCGGATCGACGGCTCGCTCTCCCTGCCCGACGAAATGCTGGCCAAGCGGGACTGGGTGATGGCGTCGTTGCACGCGGCCTTCGATCGCAACCCCACGGAGCGGATCCTCACCGCGATGGAGAGCCCTCACGTGGATTGCATCGGACACCTGACGGCGCGCAAGATCAACATCAGGCCGCCCGCCGACGTCGACATCGAACGCGTCGTCGCCAAGGCGCTCGAGACCGGCACCTTTCTCGAGATCAACGCGCAGCCGAACCGGCTCGACATCCGCGACACGCACGCGCGTCTTGCGGGAGAGGCGGGCCTGAAGGTCGCAGTCAACACCGATGCGCACCAGCTCAGCGCGCTGCAACACATGGAGATGGGCGTCGCGCAGGCGCGCCGCGCCTGGCTGACGAAGGACCAGGTGCTGAACACGCGCACGTGGCCGCAGATCGAGAAGCTGCGCAAGTGAGCTTCCGCGAAGACGGCGCCGCTGCGCTCGAGTGGGCTGCGCGGTATCTCGAGCAGGTCGGCGAGTTTCCCGTGCTGGCACAGGTGGAACCGGGTGACGTCCGCAAACGCCTGCCTCCGTCGCCGCCCGAGCACGGGGAGCCTTTCGCCGACGTGTTGCGGGACCTCGACGAGATCATCGTTCCCGCGACGACCCACTGGCAGAGCCCGCGCTTCTTCGCGTACTTCGCCAACAGCGCGGCGGAGCCCGGGATCCTCGCGGAGCTGATTGCGGCGACGCTCAACTCGGTCGGCTTCATCTGGCGCACGTCGCCTGCGTTGACCGAGCTCGAGGCGCACACCGTTGACTGGCTGGCTCAACTGCTCGGGCTGCCCGACGGGTGGCACGGTCACATCGAGGACACGGCCTCGGTCTCGACGATCGCCGCGCTCGCAGCGGCGCGCGAGGCGACCGGTGGCCGCGTCGTCGTCTGTTCGGAGGAAGCACATTCGTCGGTCGAGCGCGCGGCACGGCTGCTCGGGCTCGAGACGCGCAAGGTGCCGCTCGACGAGCAGTTCCGCATGCGCGCCGATCATGTCGACCTCGCCGATGCAGCGGCTCTCGTTGCGACCGTGGGGACGACGTCGTCGACCTCGGTCGATCCGGTTCCGGAACTGGCCGCCCTGTGCGAGGACGCCGGGGTCTGGCTGCATGTCGACGCCGCCTACGCCGGATCGTCCTGGGTGTGTCCCGAGCTCCGGTGGTCCCAAGCCGGCGTCGACCGCGCGGATTCGTTGGTCGTCAACGCGCACAAGTGGCTGTTCACTCCGATGGACTGCTCGCTCCTCTGGACGAGGAAGCCGGAGGCGCTGCGCGCGGCCTTCAGTCTCGTCCCCGAGTATCTGCGCACCAGCGACGAAGCCGAGAGCCTCTCGGATTACGGCCCTGCGCTCGGCCGCCGCTTTCGCTCGCTCAAGCT
>DATMZV010000059.1:0-6919 GCA_035573355.1 Gaiellaceae bacterium
GAGCGCGTGCGGGTTGCCCGTGATCCACGGCAGCATCACGGTGGGTGCTGCGACTGGAGTCGTCAGCGAGCCGGTCGAGTAGACGATGCCGCTTTCGCGAAAGGTCGAGCTCGTCGCCAGCTGGAACTGGTAGCGGACCGCGCCGGGCACCGGATTCCACGCGAACGCGGGCGTGCGCGAGAAGGACGTGGCGGAAGGCTCGTCAGCACGGAGCAGGAAGCCGTGTAGGTTGGCCGGCGCGGCGCGGCGAACAGGCTTCGCCGCCTCGGCGGCAGGCGCGAGTGTGAGCAGGCCGAAACAGACGGCGAGAAGAAAAGGGGTCCGCATGGTCCTCTTTGGTAGTCGGCACGCGCCGTGCGCCTGCTGTCCCTCGATCGAGGGATGCCCGGGCCGTCAGTGGAGGAGAGCGGCGAGGCGGGTTCCTGCGGCCAGGACGAGAGCGTCGGCTCCGCGTCTGCCGACCAGTTGCACGGAGGCCGGAAGTCCGTCTTCGGCCGGCCCGGCGGGAAGCGCGAGGGCAGGCCAGCCCAGCGTGTTGAAGGGCAGGGTGTTGGCGATCAGCCGCTCCCTCAACGCGAGGTCGCCGATGCCGGTGGGCGGCGCGACGCATGCCAGTGTCGGCGTCAGCAGCAGGTCGAGCCCGTCGAGGAGCTCGAGGCAGCGGTCGGCGTACTCGGCTCGCGCTTGCTCGGCGCGAGCCGCTTCTCCGTCGGAGACGGCGAGGCAACGCTCGATCTTGACCGCGATCTCCTCCCCGTACAGCTCGCCCTGCTCGGCATAGAGCTCGCGATGCACGTCTGCGACCTCACGCATGAAGAGGGAGCCGATGTGTGGTCGCGGCCAGTCGAGGGCGCGGCTTCGTGGAAATCGCGCCGCCGCGGCGGCGACGCGTTCGGCGACGAGCGGATCGGCGTCCTCGAGCCAGGCCACCCCGACGGCGATCTCTTCGAGGGAGTCCACCACCTCCTCTGCCTTGAACTCCGGGGCGATCGCCTCGAGGAGCGCACCACAGTCGGTGACGGTCCGCGCCATCGGTCCGACGTGGTCGAAGCTCGGTGCGAGCGGAAAGCAGCCCGCGGTCGAGACGAGGTCGAAGGTCGGCTTGAAACCGACCACGCCGCAGCACGCTGCAGGAATGCGGATCGAGCCGCCGGAGTCGGTTCCGAGCGCAGCTTCGGCGAGGCCCGCTGCCAGCGCCGCGGCAGAACCGCCGGACGAGCCGCCGGCGATCCGGCCGGAAGCGAGCGGATTCGGGACGGTGCCGAAGTGTGCGTTCTCCGATGTGACGCCGTAGGCGAACTCGTGCAGGTTCGTCTTGCCGACGTTCGCATAACCGGCCGCCTCGGCGAGGAGGACGCATGCCGCACTCGTGGCCGGGACGTGTTCAACGAAGATCGCCGAGCCGTACGTCGTCGTCAGGTCTGCGGTGTCGAGCAGATCCTTGACCGCGAGCCGCCTCCCGTCACCGACAGCGGCGGGAGTCGCGAGGAAGATGCCGCCGGCCGCCATCGGCCGACCTTACTGGCTACTTGCGGCGCTTCGGCTTCGGCGGCTTTTTCACCGGCGCCATCGCGACGCGGCGTGTGGAGCTGGCGCCCTGAGTGCCGCCGGCCGAGTAGCTCGTGAGCGTGAGGACGTTGGCGGGCGTGTTGGTCTTGCGCAAAGTCTTGAGCAGTTGTGTCGGCAGCACGAAGCGGATGTCGTTGTTGCCGACGTGCAGTCCTCCAGATCCGAGCCAGGTCGAGCCGAGCGTTGCTTTGAGCGATCCGTCTCCGTTCGAGTAGACGATGAAGCGGAGAAGTCGGGTCTTCGAGGAGACGCGGATGAGCTCCGGGGCGTGCACGGTCAGATCCGGTGCCGGATCGGTTGTCGGCGTCTGGATGACCGGGCCGGTGATCTTCACGCCTGCGGGCGGCTCGCTCGCGCTTGCGGGCTTCGACTTGTCGACCGTGACCGTTCCGGAGACCGTGAACTCACGTCCGTCCAGTGCAGGCGGGACTGCGTCGTTGGTCTCGTTCGGCAGCGACACGTACGCGTGCGGGCTCGCTGCGCACGTGTTCCACGGGACCGTCAACGTGGCGCTGCCGCCCGAGACCGTGAACGGCTGGGCGGTCGCGCCCTTCGTGTTCGCGTAGTAGTAGGGCGTTGACGCGACGCCTGCGGGCAGCGCGACCTTGAGCGCGAGTGACGCCGAGTAGCAGGGCCCGGTGTCGGTGTCGGCACCGTGCGCGAGGTCGACATAACGAACGGCAAGGTGGTTGACTGCGAGCGTCACCGGGGAGATTGCGCCGCTCTTGGAGCCCACGACGATCGAGCCCTGGGTTTGCGGCAGCACTCCGGCGAGGAGCTCCGAGGTGAAGTTCCCCGTCATGCGGGCGGTCGTGTAGTCCTCGAAGAACTTCCCGAGCGTCGTGCCGAGTGGCTGGACGACGGCGGAGAGGGCTTGCGTCCCCGAGAGGGCGGGAGTGGCGGCGGATGTGTCGAGTACCGACTTGACCGCGCTGTCGCCGAAACGCTCGCCGAGATACTCGAAGAGCATCCACCCGGGGTAGCCGTTGCGATCGAACTCGGTGTCGCCGCATGAGGAACCGACGCAATCCATTGTTCGGTCGGGATTCTGCTCGAGGCCGCCGATCGCGCTCTCGGCGCGAACCGCTGCCCATTCTGCGAGCCCTTCGTGCAACCACTGGTTGGTGTCGGGCGGAAGCACCGCATCCTCGAAGAGGTGGAAGACCTGGTGCGCGACGACGTGGTAGCTCAGCCCCGTCGCGGCGTTGAGATGGATCTCGCCGGCGCCGGCCGGGGCGACGGGAGTGATGACCGCGTCCCAGCGGCTGAGCGGCACCGGCACCCCGATGCCGATCGAGCCGTAGGTGAGACAGCCTGTGCCGAAGTCGTCGACGGAGATGTCGGTGAGCCCGTCGCCGCTGTCCGGGACCGGAGTCGTGTACCCCCAGCTGCTGTAGAGGGCGTACGCGCGCTCGGCCATCCCGAGCAGGTCTCCCGCGTGCTCCTGGGTGATCGTCGCCGTCGGGCAGGGCGACGTGTCGCCGCTCAGATGAACCTGGAAGTGATCACTCGAAAGCGTCGAGGGGCCGGTCGGAAACGGGTCGGTGGCCGCGGCCCGCGGCACGCCGGCTGCGAGCGACGCTGCCAGAACGGCCAGGGCAAAGGGCAGCAGCAAACGGGATGACCGCATCATCAGGAGCCAGATCGGCGCCCGAACGCGATTCCTTTAGCCGGGGCTCAGTCGTAGTGCAGGTAGATGAACGACACCGCGATCGTGCCGACGACGATCAGGACGACCACGCCCACCAGCGCGAGCGCGAGAACGATGTTCTTGCGGGCGACATCCCCGACAGGTTCGACAGGGGCCACGGTCGTGCTGGGTGCAGGGTCGGCTGTGGGCTCGGTCATCACAGCAGGGGGTCGACCGCCATCGCCGCGAAGAGCAACGCGAGATAAAGAAGCGAGAAGTGGAAGAGCAGTGCTGCCCGGCGTGGCGTCGTTTCGCGGCGCAGTGCGAGCGCGAGCCAGAGAAATGCGCCGCCGAGGAGAAGCGCCGCGCCGAGATAGAGGAAGCCGAGCGGCCCCCAGACGACCGGGAACACGGTGGCCGTCACGAGCACCACCGCATACAGGAGGATCTGCCGGGTCGTCTCGCGCTCCCCGCGGACGACGGGCAGCATCGGAATCCGCGCCGCTTCGTAGTCGCGCCGGATCAGCAGTGCAAGCGCCCAGAAGTGCGGCGGAGTCCAGAGGAAGACGATCAGGAAGAGCCAGAGCGCCGGCAGCGTCAGATTCCCCGTGACGGCCGCGAAGCCGACGAGCGGCGGGACCGCCCCGGCGGCTCCCCCGATCACGATGTTCTGCGGCGTCGAGCGTTTCAGCCAGCGCGTGTACACGAGCACGTAGAAGAGGTTGCCGACGAGAGCCAGCGTCGCGGTGAGCACGTTCACGAACGACGCGAGCAGGACGAAGCTGAACGCGGAGAGCGTCAGTCCGAACTCGAGCGCGCGCGACGGCGGCATGCGCTCGGCCGCCAGCGGCCGTGCTCTGGTGCGCGTCCCCATCAGCTTGTCGATGTCGCGGTCGAGGACGTGGTTGAGAGCGGACGCGCCGCCGCATGCGAGCGCGAGCCCCGTCATCGTCACGACGATCAGCGACGCAGCCGGAACGCCGCGTTCGGCGACGAACATGCCGCAGAGACCGGTGATGAGCAGCAACGACATGATGCGCGGCTTCGTCAGGGTGACGTAGTCCCGCCACGACCCGGCGGGCGCGGCCTCGCCGCGATAGGTCGCCACGGCGAGGACGAGCGCAGCGGCGAAGGCGACCGCCGCGAATGCGAGGTGAAGCCCGGGAGCCGTCACGAGCGCCGCGATTCCGAATAAGGCGAGCGCGCTCAGCGAGGGCACGAGCAAGCGGCGATGAAACGTGAGCGCCGAGACGACGAGGGCGAGCAGCGGCGGCAGGGCCAGCGCCGCGAGTAGCCGGTGCGCGGTGCCGAGAGAGGCCGCGCCGCTCACGACTGCGAGCAGGACGGCAAGCGCCGCGAACAACGCGGTCAGCCGCAGCCAGGAACCGGGCCTAGGCATTGGCCCGCCCGGCGAGCCGGCGCCGCAGGTCGCGGAGCGGTCGCGCGCTCGTGACGTACGGGACCCGGTCGAAGTTGAGCTCCGGCGGTGGGGACGTCGTGTACCACTCGAGCGTGTCGCCGAGCCACGGATCGTTCGGCGCACGACGGCCGGTGCGGCTGGTCTTCACGACGTTGACGAAGAAAAGCAGGATGCCGAGCGCCATGATGCCCGATCCGATCGACGAGATCAGGTTGTAGGCCTGGAAGAGCCCGTGGCGGTCGTAGGTGTAGATCCGGCGGGGCATGCCCATCAGCCCGAGCATGTGCTGCGGGAAGAACGTGAGGTTGAAGCCGATGAACACGAGCCAGAACTGAGCCTTGCCCAATCGTTCGTCAAGCACTCGCCCGAAGATCTTCGGCCACCAGTAGAAGAGCGCAGCGAATGCCCCGAAGACCGCACCGCTGAAGAGGACGTAGTGCATGTGCGCAACGACGTAGTAGGTGTCCGTCACCTGCCAGTCCACAGGGAAGGCGGCGAGGAAGATCCCGGACAGACCGCCGATCGTGAACAGCGCGATGAACCCGAGCGCCCAGAGCATGGCGGTGTCGAAGATGAGGTTGCCGCGCCACGTGGTCGCGATCCAGTTGAAGATCTTCACGCCCGTCGGGACGGCGATCACCATCGACGAGAGCATGAAGAAGACATTGAGAAAGCTCGGCAGTCCGACGCTGAACATGTGGTGCGCCCAGACGAGCATCGAGTAGAAGCCGATCGCGATCGTCGAGAAGGCGATCGCCTTGTAACCGAAGATCGGCTTGCGCGAGAAGACGGGAATGACCTCGGAGATCACGCCCATCGCCGGCAGGATGATGATGTAGACCTCGGGATGGCCGAAGAACCAGAACAGGTGCTGGTAGAGGAGGGCGTTTCCCCCCTCCTGCGGTAGGAAGAAGTGCGTTCCCGCCTGCCGATCGAGGAGCAGGAACGTCAGGCCGACGCCGATCACCGGCAGCACGACCACCAGCAGGAACGAGTAGACCTCGATCGCCCAGACGAAGAGCGGGATGCGCATCCAGCTCATGCCGGGCGCGCGCATGTTGTGGATCGTGCAGATGAAGTTGATCGCACCGAGGAGCGACGAGATCGCGACGAGATGCAGGGAGAGGATCCAGAGGTCCTGGCCGCTGCCGGGCGAGAAGAACTTCTCGGAGACGGGCGGGTAGCTGTACCAACCGGACTTCGCCGCGCCGCCGCTCGAGAGGAAGCTCATGAACATGACGATGCCGCCGAAGAGGAAGAACCAGTACGACGCGGCGTTCAGCCGCGGGAAAGCCATGTCGCGCGCGCCGATCATCAGCGGCACGAGGAAGTTCGCCAATCCCGCCCAGAACGGGACGATGAACAGGAAGATCATCGTCGTCCCGTGGATCGTGAAGAGCTCGTTGTAGGAGTTCTTCGTGATGAAGCTCTCATTCGCGGTCGCGAGCTGAGAGCGCATCAGGAGCGCGAGGATGCCGCCGGCGGTGAAGAAGACGAGCGCGGTGGCGAGGTAGAGGATGCCGATGCGCTTGTGGTCGACCGTCGTGATCCAGGACACCACGCGGCCTCGGCGCCAGTCGGGGCGGTACGGGGCGATCGGCTCGGCTCTAGCCGCCACTCGCCGACTCCTTGTAGACGCGCGCCTTCAGATAAGCGAGCAGCGCATTGACCTGCGCGTCAGTCCAGCCGCGCGCCACGGGCGGCATGTAGTTCGCGACGGGCGCACGCTGGTTGAGCCCCTGCGTGATCAGCGTCCGCAGGCCCTCCGGCTGGACCAGGGTCGAGTTGTTCTTGATCGCGGGGCCGTACCCGCCGGAGCCGTCAAGCGCGTGACACTGCGCGCAGGCGCCTCGCCACTCCTGGCCGCCGAGCTCGAGCGGGTTGGCGAGTGACGCGAGGTACGACTCGTACTCGCTCTGGCTCTGCGCGACCACGCTTGCGCGCATGGTCGCGTGGTAGACGCCGCAGAACTCTCCGCACTGTCCGCGATATGTGCCGACCTGGTCTGCCTTGAACCAGGTCTTCGTCGGGTTGCCAGGAATGGCGTCGAACTTTCCCTGCAGCGCCGGAATCCACCAGCTGTGGTCGACGTCCTGCGAGTAGATGTTGACCTGCACGACCCGGTTGACCGGGACATGTAGATCGTTGATCGACACGTTGCCGTTCGGATACGTGAACTGCCAGTAGAACTGGTGCGCGTCGATTCTCACCTGCAGGGGGCCGCCCTCCGCCCTCGCTTTCGGGATGTCCTGGATCCCGGGCAGCTCGTACAGGACGAACGCCACGATCGCGGCGAGCAT
>DATMZV010000060.1:0-4118 GCA_035573355.1 Gaiellaceae bacterium
GCGTCTTCCTCGTCCAGGGTCTCGTGCTCGAGCAGGGCAGTCGCAAGGGAATCGAGCTTGCCGCGATTCTGCTTCAGAAGCGCCACGACCTGCTGGTGCGACTCGTCGACGATGCGCCGGACCTCGTCGTCTACGCGCTGCTGCGTCGACGACGAGACCTCCGACGCGCCGGGCAACAGCGGCCCGGAGCCGTCGCGGGGGATGACCGCGATCGGGCCGATTGCCGGGCTCATGCCCCAGCGCCCCACCATCTGGCGCGCGATCTCGGTGAGCTGTTGGATGTCCGACTCGGCGCCGGTACTGATCTCGTCGTAGACGACCTCTTCCGCGGCGCGCCCGCCGAGCGCGACCTTGATCCTCGCCACGACCTCAGGCTCGCTGTAGTTGAAACGGTCGCTGTCAGGTGCAGCGAAGGTGACGCCGAGCGCCAGCCCGCGCGGGATGATCGAGATCTTGCGCACGGGATCGGCGCCCTTGGTGAGCATGCCGACGATCGCGTGACCGGCCTCGTGGTACGCGGTGCGCCGGCGGTCTTCGGGACTGATCATCACCTGCCTCTCCGCGCCCAGCACGATCCGCTCGAGCGCGTCCGTGAAGTCAGATTCGGTGACGGCATCGTGCTCGCGCCGCGCCGCGAGGAGCACCGCCTCGTTGACGAGGTTCGCAAGATCCGCGCCGACCATGCCCGGCGTCGTCGCAGCGATCCCCCCGAGATCGACGTCTGGCGCGAGCGGGACGCTCCGGGTATGCACCTTGAGAATCGCCTCGCGGCCAACACGATCGGGCGGCTGCACGGCAATGCGACGGTCGAAGCGTCCCGGACGAAGCAGAGCCTGGTCGAGGACGTCGGGCCGGTTGGTCGCGCCGATGACGATCACGCTCGTGGACGAGTCGAACCCGTCCATCTCGGTGAGGATCTGGTTCAACGTCTGCTCGCGTTCGTCGTTGCCGCCGCTGAAGCCGGCAACTCCGGACGTCCGTGACCGGCCGATCGCATCGAGCTCGTCGATGAACACGATCGCAGGCGCCGCCTCCTTCGCCTGGGTGAAGAGGTCGCGCACGCGTGACGCCCCGACGCCGACGATCGCCTCGACGAACTCGGACGCCGCCAGCGAGAAGAACGGAACGTCCGCCTCCCCCGCGACCGCCCGCGCGAGGAGCGTCTTGCCCGTTCCCGGCGGACCGGAGAGCAGCACTCCGTGCGGGATGCGGCCGCCGAGCTTCTGGTACTTCTCGGGGTGACGGAGGAAGTCGACGACCTCCGTCAGCTCTGCCTTCGCCTCGTCGATCCCCGCGACGTCCGCAAACGTGATGCGGTCGCCACTCGGTTGGTAACGACGTGCGCGCGAGCGGCCGAACGAGCCGAGAACGTTCTGCACGTTGCCTGCGCGGCGCATGATCCAGAAGAGGAGAAAGATGAAGAGGATCGTCGGCCCGAAGCCGAGGAGCAGGTTCTGCCACCACGGCGCTCCGCTGTCGAGCGGCTGCGCGTTCACGACCACGCGCTTCGCCTGGAGTAGTCGCGACAGCGCGTTGTTGTCTGCAAAGGCAGGGATCTCCGTCCGGAAGCGCAGCGTCGGCTTCGACCCCGCGTACCGCTGTTTCTGCGTGAAGGTCCCCTGGATCGCCGTTCCCTTCGAGGTGATGTCCTTGACGTGACCTTCCGTCACCTGCTGCAGGAAGAACGGGCTGAACGGGACGCGGATGCGCGACGCCGGCTGTGTCGCACGCGAGCCGAGGTAGAAGTTGAAGCCGAGCAGGATGACGGCGAAGATGATCCACCCGCGCGTTGGACGAAAGCGCGGCGGCTGCGGGGAGGGCGGCGAGGATCCGCGCGGCGCCGGCGGCGTGCTCGCCTTCTTGGGCTGGTCGTCTCGCGCCGCCATCAGGCAGTGCGGCCAATCGGGAGGTTGCGAAACACGACCTGAGATTCTCCCCGATTCGGACCTTCATGGCTCATGAGGTAGCCACGAGGTCGTGATACTCGGGATGCCGCTGGATGTAGCGGGCGATGAATGGGCAGAGCGGCACGACGACGAGCCCCTTCCCGCGCACGTCTTCGAGTGCGGCCCCTGCGAGGCGGTTGCCAAGGCCGCGGCCCTCGTAGGACTCGTCGACCTCGGTGTGTATGAAGACGATGCGGTTGTTTCGGCGTCGGTAGGCGGCAAAGCCGATGACCCGACCTTCGAGCCTAAGCTCGTATCGGCTCGCCTCGGGGGTGTCGACGACCTCGGCCTCTGTCAACGCGGCGTCAGGCACGAAAGCCGACCTTCTTGTGCGTGCCGTCGCAGAAGGGCTTGTTTCCCGATTGCCCACACCGGCAGAGCGCAGCCCGCTCACCCTCGTAGAGAACGGCTCCGTCCGCGTCGAGAATGCGCACGCCGCCTGAGAGAAGCAGCGGTCCGTTCGCGGACGCGCGGACCTCGAGCGGCTGCTGTCGCCTTGTCTGCGGAACGCCGATCCTGCGCGTGCGCAGGGCACCGGATGGACAGCGCGCGACCGCAGCCTCGACCTCGTCCGCCGTCGCCGCATCGACCTTCACCCACGGCCGGCGGCTGTCGTCGAACACCTGCGGCAGCGAGCGAACGCAGTTCTGCGAATGGAAGCAGAGGCGCGGTTCCCACTCGACCACGATCTCGTCGGTCGCGTACTCCTTCGTGAGGCTGTCTCGGTTCGAGCTCATTCTCGGCTCTCAGTTCGTCCCACCCCGTGACGTTAGCGCTGCGCGGTCAGGCTAGGGGGATTCGCTCCCCGCGTCGCGTCCGTGCTCGATTCGGTACACGATCGGCTCCGCCCACTCACCGTAAGAGCGCATCTTGGCCGCCGCCCGCTCGACGTCGTACGCCGCTCTGCGAAAGGCGATGTCGCCATCCTCGTAGAGCGCCCAGGCTGCGCGGATGTCACCGTCGAGCGGCGCGCCGACGCTACCCGGGTTCACGAGCAACGTCCCGTTTGGTCCTGCTCGCCGGAACTGCTGGTGACTGTGGCCGAAGAGGATCGTCCGATCCGACTGGCCGGCGAGAAGGCGTTCTTCGCCCTCCTGCGCTTCGGGCGCGAAGCTCTCGATGTCGGAGAGCGGCGAGCCGTGGCAGACGAGGATGCCGTCGAACTCGTCCTGCTCCGGCAACGCGTAGAACCGATCGACGAGCTCAGGGCCGAGGGCCTCGCGTGCCGCCGTCAATCCCGTCGCGAGGAATTCCTGGACGCTCTCCGGGACTTCTGGCCGCTCGCGCAGCCAGCGTTCGACGTTGCCCCGAATGCGAACCCTGGTCGGAAGGCCCTCGAGCAGGTCTGCGGTCTCGCGCGGCCATGGCCCCATCGATGAGTAGTCACCGCCCAGCAGGTACGACGTCACCCCGGCGGCCTCGGCGTCAGCAAGCACGGCTTCGAGTGCAACGAGGTTGCCGTGGATGTCGTACAGGAAGGCGGTCGGTGAATCGTTCACGGCGCGTCGATCAGCTCAGCCGGCCGCAGGGGATTCGTGGCCGGATCCCAGAGACGGAATCCTCCGACAAACGCGTTCGCGTTGGCGCCCAGCCGGGCGTTTGCCGGTAGGTCACCGAGCTTCTTCGTGTTTCCACCGCCGAGCACGACGTAGTCCGCCCCGAGCGCCGCCGCCAGTCGGTCGACGGTCTCTGCGACCGCCGCGCGCCATTTCTTCTTGCCGAACCGCTCCAGCCCACGCTCGCCGACGTAGTCCTCGAACGTCGCCTTACGAAACGGCAGATGGGCCAGTTCCATCGGTTCCACCACGCCGTCGCTAACGAGAGCCGTTCCCAGGCCGGTGCCGAGCCCGAGAAACAGCATCTTGCCCCCCTCGTAGCTTCCGAGCGCCTGCATCGCAGCGTCGTTGACCACCTTCGTCGGTTTCCCGAAAGCCTTGGGAAAGTCGAACCCGATCCAACCCGGGCCGAGGTTCACCGGGTCCGCCACCACTCGGCCGCCGTGCACCGGCGCCGGAATCCCCACCGAGACGACTCCGTACGGCCAGTCCTCGGTCAACGCAACGATGCGCTCGACCATCTCCTTCGGCCCGAGGTTCGGCCCGGACTCGAATCGGCGGACCTCCTGGTCGCCACCTGAGAGCAGCAGCTTGACGTGAGACCCGCCGACATCGA
>DATMZV010000061.1:0-8575 GCA_035573355.1 Gaiellaceae bacterium
GTCAGGTTCTGATCGGATTCCTCGAGCCGCTGACCGACACAGCTGGAATCGAACGACTGAGCGAGCGCGGCGTCCAGGCGTTCGCGATGGAGTCGATTCCGAGGACCACGCGTGCGCAGTCGATGGATGCGCTCTCCTCACAGGCGACCGTCGCCGGGTACAAGGCCGTGCTACTCGCGGCGGAACGCCTGCCCCGCTTCTTTCCGATGCTGATGACTGCAGCCGGGACCGTGGCGCCGGCAAAGGTGCTGGTGCTCGGTGCCGGTGTTGCCGGACTGCAGGCGATCGCAACGGCGCGCAGGCTCGGGGCGGTCGTCGCCGGCTTCGACGTGCGTCCCGTGGTGAGGGAGCAGGTCGAGAGCCTGGGCGCAACCTTCCTGGACCTCGGCGTGACCGGCGAAGAGACGGCGGGTGGCTATGCGCGCGAGCTCACTGAGGATGAACAGCGAAGGCAGCAGGAGGCGCTGGCCGAGCGCATACCCGACTACGACGTCGTGATCACGACCGCGCTCATTCCGGGCCGGCCCGCTCCGAAGCTGATTCCGGCGGCAGCCGTCAAGCGCATGCGGCCTGGGTCGGTGATCGTCGACCTGGCCGCCGAGGCGGGCGGAAACGCCGAGCCGACGCAGCCCGGCGAGGTCGTCGAGCGCGACGGCGTCACGCTCGTCGGCTTGACCAACCTTGCCTCCACGATGCCGTTCCATGCAAGCCAGCTCTACGCGCGCAACGTGAGCGCGCTGTTGCAGCACCTGGCGCCCGAAGGCCAGCTGGCGCTCGACTGGGACGACGAGATCACCTCGGGTGCGTGCGTGACGCGCGAGAAGGTCGCGGCTGCATGAGTCACGGGCTGCTGCTCACGTTCGAAATCACGATCCTGGTGCTGGCGATCTTCCTCGGCTTCGAGGTGATCTCCAAGGTGCCGACCTTGCTCCACACGCCGTTGATGTCGGGTACCAATGCGATCCACGGGATCGTGATCGTGGGTGCGATGCTCGTCGCCGGGCTCGGTGACAAGGACACGCTGACGACGATCGTCGGATTCGTCGCGGTCGTGCTGGCGTCGGCAAACGTCGTCGGCGGCTTCGTCGTCACGGACCGCATGCTCGAGATGTTCAAGAAGCGGGAGAAGAAGCCCGACACGTGAGCCGGGAGGTTACGAATCTTCTCTATCTGGTCACGATCGTGACGTTCATCCTGGCGTTGCGGTTCCTGTCGAACCCGGCCACTGCGCGCCGCGGCAATCAGATTGGCGCCGCCGGGATGCTCGTCGCGATCGTCGTGACCTTCCTGCAGAAGAGCATCGACAGCTACTGGGAGATCATCCTCGGCATGATCGTGGGCGGCACGTTCGGTGCGGTCGCGGCGCGCAAGGTGCGGATGACCGCGATGCCGCAGATGGTCGCGCTCTTCAACGGCGTCGGCGGTGGGGCTGCCGCGCTGATCGCACTCGCTGAGTTCCACCGGCTGGCGCCCGAGCCGGGCGGGCTCCAGACCGACATCAGCACCGCGATCATGCTCTCCGCGATCATCGGGAGCATCTCGTTCTCCGGATCGATGGTCGCGTTCGCGAAGCTGCAGGAGCTCATTCGTGGGCGGCCGATCGTCTTCCCTTTCCAGAAGACGGTGAACGCGCTGCTCTTCGGTGCCGTGCTGGCCGCGGGAATCGCGATCGCCGCGGGCTCCGAGCAGCAGTGGCTGATGTGGGCGCTGCTCGCCGGTGCGTCGCTCTTCGGGATCCTGTTCGTGCTCCCGATCGGCGGCGCCGACATGCCGGTCGTGATCTCTCTACTGAATGCGTTCACGGGCCTCGCCGCCGCGGCGACCGGCTTCGAGCTCGAGAACAACGTCCTGATCGTGAGCGGGATGCTCGTCGGCGCCTCGGGAACGTTCCTCACGATCATGATGGGCAAGGCGATGAACCGCTCGATCGCGAACGTGCTCTTCGGTGCGTTCGGGCAGATCGCTCCGTCCCCTGCGGCGGCCGGTGCGAGCGCAAACGGGGGCCAGGTGCGCTCCGCGACCACGGACGACGTGGCCGTGATGCTGGGCTATGCGCACAAGGTCGTCTTCGTGCCCGGGTACGGCATGGCCGTCGCGCAGGCTCAGCACGACGTGCACACACTTGCGAACCTGCTCGAGTCACGCGGCGTCGAGGTGTCCTACGCCATCCATCCGGTCGCCGGGCGGATGCCGGGGCACATGAATGTCCTGCTCGCCGAGGCGAACGTCCCCTATCCGCAGCTGAAGGAGATGGAGGATGCGAACGACGAGTTCCCGCGAACGGACGTCGCGCTCGTGATCGGCGCGAACGACGTCGTCAATCCGGACGCACGCAACAACGCCGGAAGCCCGATCTACGGCATGCCGATCCTGAACGTTGACGACGCGCAGACCGTCGTCGTGCTCAAGCGGAGCATGAGCCCCGGGTTCGCGGGGATCGAGAATCCGCTCTTCCTCAACCCCAAGACCGTGATGCTGTTCGGCGACGCGAAGGATTCGATCGAGAAGCTCTCCGCGGCCGTCAAGGGCCTCTGAAACTACGATTCTCGTGGTGATCGCGAAGGTTCTGTTCTGGTCCTCGCTGGGCGCGCTCGCCTGGACGCAGGCGGGGTATCCGGTCTTCGCGGCGGGGTGGGCTCGTTTGCGCTCGCGGCCGGTGCGCAAGGGAGACTTCACGCCCTCGGTGAGCCTGATCGTCGCGGCGCACGACGAGGAGGACGTGATCGCGCGCCGACTCGAGAACCTCCTGGCGCTCGACTACCCACCCGAACGGCTCGAGATCCTCGTAGCGTCCGATGCGTCGATGGACGGGACGGACGCGCTCGTCGAGAGCGTCGCCGCGACCGAGCCGCGCGTGCGCCTCCTGCGCTGCCCGCGGGAAGGCAAAGTGGCGGCCCAGAACCGGGCGGTGCGCGAGACGACGGGCGAGATTCTCGCGTTCTCCGATGCCAATGCGCAATGGCAGCCTGATGCGCTGCGGAAGCTCGTGCGCAACTTCGCGGATCCCGACGTCGCGTACGCCTGCGGCTCGAGCGTCTACGAGAGCGCCGACGGGACGAACCGCGAAGGGACCTACTGGCGCTTCGAGAGCTGGCTGCGGCAAAGCGAATCGAACCTTGGGTCGATCACCGGAGGGATCGGCGCGATCTACACGGTGCGGCGTTCGGACTACGTCGACGTCGACCCGCGGTTCGGCCACGATCTTGCGTTGCCCTACTTGATGGTGCAGCGCGGGCGGCGCGCGGTCTATGACACCGAAGCGCTCGCGTCGGAGAAGCCGTCGCGCGACATCGAGGACGAGTACCGGCGCAAGGTGCGCATGTTCGAGCACTGCTGGCTGATCGTCCTGCGCGGCAAGATGCTGCGCGGGCTCGGGCCGACGTACCTCGTCGAGGTCCTGTCACACCGACACCTGCGTTATGCGAGCGGGCTGCTTCACCTCGTCTTGCTCGGCTCCTCGATCGCGCTTGTGGGCGAAGGGCTCGTCTATCAGGTCGTGCTCGGCGCACAACTCGGGCTGCTCGCCGCGGCAGCACTCGGCGTCGGCATCGCGCGCTACTACGTGCTCGTGACCTGGGCGACCGTCGTGTCGCTCTTTCGTTATCTCCGCTTCGGCGTGCCTGCCGTGTGGGCCAAGGCCGAGGGAACGCGGTGAACCGTGCGCTGGACGCAGCCGCCGCCGGTCTCGGTCTGGCGGTGGCGAGCCCCTTCCTGGCCGTGGCGGCGCTGGCCATCAAGCTCGACGATGGCGGTCCCGTTCTCTATCGCCAACGGCGCGTCGGGCTGGACGGTGAGGAGTTCGAGCTGGTGAAGCTGCGGACGATGGAGGTTGGTGCCGAGCGGAAGGGCGCCGGCTTCGCGGTCAACGAAGGCGATCCGCGCATCACGCGCGCAGGACGGATGTTGCGGCGGCTATCGCTCGACGAGCTGCCACAGCTCTGGAACGTCGTCCGGGGTGACATGAGCCTCGTGGGCCCTCGCCCCACGCTCGCCTATCAGGTGGAGCGTTACACGCCGCGCCAGCGGCGCCGCCTCGAGGTGCGCCCCGGCATCACCGGGTGGGCGCAGATCCACGGGCGAGCGCGCCTGCCCTGGGATGACCGCATCGAGCTCGACGTCTGGTACGTCGAGCATCGTTCGCCGTGGCTCGACCTGAAGATCATCGTGCGGACTCCGCGCGCGCTCTTCGCCGGGACGTACAAGGGCGAGACGGGAGGCTGGTCTAGTTGATTCCCTTCTTCAACGGCGAGAACGTGCGCGCTGCAGTCTCGCCGGAACGTGCGCTCGACGCGGTTCGCGATGCATTTGTCGCGTACGCCCGCGGAGAGTGGACGATGCCGCCGAAGGTCTACGTGCCCGCGTATCCGGAGGGCGACTTTCGCGCGATGCCCGCGCTCGGTGCCGGGCATGCGCTGCTCAAGTGGGTGACTTCCTTTCCCGGCAACCCGGCGCAGGGCTTGCCCACGGTAACGGGGCTCGTGCTCCTGTCGGACGCGTCGAACGGGATGCTGAAGGCAGTGCTCGACGCCGGCGCCGTGACTGCGCTCCGCACCGGTGCAGCCGCCGTGCTGGCGGCGGAGACGCTCGGCCGTCCCGACGCGGAGACCGCCGCGGTGATCGGAGCCGGAGTGAACGGCGAGGCGGCCGCGCGGACGTTCATCGCTCGAGGCCGTCGCGTCGAGCTGTGGGATATCGACCGCACGCGAGCAGAAGAGGTCGCCGAGCGAGTCGGCGCTGAAGTTGCGGCGGGCCGGGAAGAAGCGCTCGCCGCGGATGTTCTCGTCACGGTCACACCGGGCCGGCAGGTCGTGCTCGACGAAGGGTCCCTGCTTCGCGGCCAGCATGCGAGCCTGATGGGTGCGGACGGCCCGGGGAAAGCCGAGATCGCGGTCGCGGAGCTGGAACGCGTGCGAGTCTTCTGTGACGACTGGGAGCAGGCGAGCCACAACGGTGATCTCGTGCACGCGGTTGAAGCGGGCGTCCTCGCGCGCGACGACGTGTCGCAGCTCGGCGACGTTCTGATCGGTACGGCCGAAGGGCGAACGTCCGACGACGACATCACCGTCTTCGATTCGACCGGGCTCGCGATCCAGGATCTCGCGATTGCGCTTGCCGCGCTCGAGCGCGCCGACGAGCTCGGCCTGCCGGCGATTCCCCTCTAGACCAGAACCTTCTCGGAGAGGTGTTCCCGATCCCTGTTGGCAGGCGGAGCAGCGCGCGGTGGTAGCAGTCCGAATCGGGACAGGGCGAACGGGAGATACCCGTGAGACTTCATTTCCGTCGTGTGTGCCCAGGTACCAACGAACTGTGTGACCGGCGCAAACGGATTGAGGCGCATGATGTCGCGGTAGAGGAGGCCCGACTCTCGAGTTTGATCGGTGACAGTGGTGTCCCTACTGCTCCACCAGATCTGGAGCGGCACGCCTGAGAAGGCGATCTTCCGTGCCCAGTCGAGCGGGCTTCGGATCTCGTAGCCCTCGGGATCGGTCGCCGGAGTGCCTCCGATCTCGCGGCGTGCCAACCTTTGCAGGCCCTCGCCGAAGGGCAACTTGTCGAAGGCCCGGTAGCGAGCGGCCATGTTCGTCGGAGCATCGAACGCGGCGGCGCCCGCCAGCAAGTGTGGGAACCTCGCGACGAGCAGAAGAGTCTCCTGGCCTCCCATGCTGCCGCCGACCGCGTAGAGGCGACGGGAATCGATCCGGAGCCACGGGACCGCGCGCTGGAGGATGTCCGGCATTCGGGCGAGGTCGCGGATCTCTCCCGGGTCGCCCCAGGAGAAGAGGGTCAGCGCCCGGCCCTGGCCTTCGGGATTGATGACTGCGAACGGGCCAAGCGCGGGCAGATCGCCCCAACGCCGAACGTTCGTGCGCGCTCCGACCCCGCGCCCATGTGGGGAGATGACGAGTGGGATCGGTGGGTCGTCCTGCGGGCCATACCAGGCCGGGAGGACCAGATAGGCCCGACGCGGGAGGTCGTCATGAGCTCGGTAAGAGATGGCGACGGTGCGAACGGACCGAGGTTGCGCGGCATCCGTCGCGGATCCGGGATGCACGGCGACTCCCGTGCAGAGAACTGCTCCGAGGATCACCACACACGTGCGCGCGCGCATCTCGCACAGAACGTAAGCGTGCGCACGCACTTTTTCGTCGCCCGCAACCGACGCTTAACGACAAGACAACCGTAAGTACGCGGCGTCGAGCCCTAGAGCTTGATCAGGCCCGCATTTGTCGGTTCGAAGCCACAGGCGTCGAAGTAGAACTCGCGCAGGTGATCGTCGAAATCGACGTGGAGCCACTCGCAGCCTGCCGCACGCGACTCGGCGACCGAGACGGCAACGAGCTCGGTTCCGATTCCCTGCCGGGCGGCTCCGGCTCGCACCATCGTGTCGAGGACGAAGGCGTGTACTCCTCCATCCCATGCGACGTTGACGAAGCCGACGAGCCGGGCGCCGTCACGTGCGCAGACCCAGCCCAGGCTGTGTTGCTGGACTTGAGCCTGCCAGTCGTCTTCGAGGACGTGGTGCCCGAACGCCTCCGCGTGTAGGTCGTTCACCTCGGCGTTGTCGAAGGCGCCGCGCCAGTGAAAGGAGACTGAATCAGCTCGCAGCGTCTTCCGCTTCCTCGGCCTCTTCGCCGTGCTCGACGATGTCGCCGGGCTTGAAGAGAATCCGCTCGAGTGCGATCCGCCACTTCGGGTTGTGACGGATCAGGAACTCGAGGTCCATCCCGAAGTGCTTGAACTCCTCCTGTTGCGCGTTCTCCATGATCGCCCGTGCGTCGGCATCCGGCTCGAGGGAGATGCGCTGCTGGTACCAGCCGATTGCCTCGGCCTCCTCGGTCAGGGAGGCGATCATCCGTGCGAACGTCCGCGTCTCGGCACTCAGCTCGGAAGCGGGCTCGTGGTATTGCTCGAATCCCATCGTCGGCTCCTCTCAGGTGAAAGTCGGCCCAATAGCGGCACGCACGTGAGCGTAACGACCTTTCCCACAGGCGACCGCTTCGGCCCCGGCCCTGGGTCAGACCCCGCAAAGTTGGCCGCATAACGGCACACACAAGTGCGGAAGGACCCTTTTCCACAGTCGTACGCTTCGGCCACTGGCTGGGGTCAGACCCCGAGCGACGTCCGTACCGGACAGGGCCGCGGCTGGCTCGCCCTGAATCAGCCGGACACAAGGAGTCGCGCCGGTGCGAAGAGAGGTCCAGCTACGGGCGATGCTACGCGAGTCTGCGATAGATCCCGTCTCCCTCCTTCGCGAGGCCCGCCAAGTCGAGCTCGGCCAGAGCCGCGGTCACTTCACCGGCGCTCAGCCCGGTCTTCCGGACGAGCTCGTCGGCAGTCGCCGGCAAGAGGTCGAGCAACGGCCCGCCTTCCGGCTCAGCAGAAGGCGGCAGCTCGAGCCCCAGCGACTCGAGCACGTCACCCGCCGCCGTCAGCGGCGTGGCCCCGAGACGGAGCAACGCATTCGCTCCCGCGGACAGTGCCGAGAAGATCTCGCCAGGCACCGCGAACACCTCTCTCCCCTCCTCGAGGGCGAAGTCCGCAGTGATCAGCGCACCGCTTCGCTCACGCGCCTCGACCACGACAGTCGCGGCACAGAGGCCCGCGATGATCCGATTGCGGGCGGGGAAACGCCACGGCGCAGGCTCGACGCCCGGCTCATACTCCGACACGATCAGCGACCGCTCGGCGATCGAGCGGGCCAACGACATGTGCGCCGCCGGATAGTCACGGTCGATGCCACAGCCGAGAACGGCAACGGTGTGACCCCGCGCATCGAGCGCACCGCGATGCGCCTCGCCGTCGATCCCGCGGGCGAGACCGCTGACGACCACCACACCCGCCGCTGCGAGCTCGCGTCCGAGCATGCGCGCCACCTGGGCGCCGTACGGCGAACAGGCGCGGGCGCCGACGATCGCGACTGCCGGGCGCGTAAGCAGCTCCGCGTCACCTTCACCTCGCAGGTAGAGCCGAGCCGGCGGATCGTGGATCGCACGAAGCAAGGGCGGTAGGTCACGCTTGCGTAGGAACCTCACGGCGTTGCGAGCTCGCTCGGAGCGCGATACGCAAGGGCCTCCGCAACGTGCTCCGGGAGCACTTCGTCCGCTGCAGCGAGCGCGGCGATCGTCCGCGCGACCCCCGCGACCTTCGCCCGACCACGTCCCGAGAGCGGTAGCCGCTCGACCGCCCGGGTCAGAAGCTCGTCGGCAGCGGTTGTTCGCTTCGGACAAGCGGCCGCAAGACGCATGCGCGCACCGACAACGCGCGCGCGAACGCCCTCCGAAGCCTCTCCCGGTCCGCCCTGAAGCTCGAGCGCCCGAGCCCGCGGAATGGTCACGACGAGATCAAACCGGTCGAGGAGCGCCCGGGAGAGCTTGTCGCGATAGTGAGCCAACCGCTGTGCGGAACAAGAGCAGTGCGCCCCCGGATCGCCGCGCGCACCGCACGGACAGAGATTCATCGTCCCGATCAACTGGAACCGCGCGGGAAAGCGCACGCTCCCGACCGCGCGCGCAACGACCAGCTCACCGTCCTCGAGCGGCTGGCGCAACGCCTCCAAGGCGGGACGCTGGAACTC
>DATMZV010000062.1:0-8654 GCA_035573355.1 Gaiellaceae bacterium
AAGCCGACGAGGGGCGGCAGTCCGGGAGCATTGCCGGGCTGCTCCGAATAGGTGAAGCCGCCGGTCGACCTGAACCAGGCTTCGAGCGCGACGACCGCCGCGTACGGCGAGCTCGTCTCGCCCGCGACGGCCTGTGCGCGCTGGAACATGTCCGCGTACGGCTGCAACCGTCCGGTCAGTGAGGCGAAGAGCTTGCCGTCCCGGCCCGGCGTTCCGAAGGGCAGAGCGGTGACTCCCGGCGCGACGTCGAGCTCCCGCTTGGGCCGGGTGAGGGCTTTTGGATACACCGCCTTCACGCGCACGAGCTCCTCCGGAGTCGGCTGCGGCGCGTAGCTCCAGACCGCGTAGTGCTCGCCGCGGTGCACCCCGCCGATCGCGAGCGCGACCCCCTGCCCCTCGTAGGCCGCGCGGTTACGGAGATCATTCGAGATGGGCATGCTCGCGCCGATCACGTGGTTGTCCTCGAGGGCGGCGACGGTCACCTCCTGCCGGACGAGGTTCGCTCGGTCGCGCGCGGCCGGCGGTTCGAGCTGCCGGCGCTGGCCGGGAGTTTCACGCCATACGTGCTCGAGCCAGCGCGTTCCGTCGAAGCGATCGAGGATGGTGGCGCGCCAGTAGTAGGGCCGATGCGGCGCGCGGATCGTCAACACGGTCGTCCTCTTCTTCGGGAAGTGAACTCCGTCGTAGCGCGCATCCCAGATGTACTTGACGCTCACAGGCTTTTGCGGGCGCGTGTAGAAGTCCCAGTGCTGCCAGTCGAGGAACGCGCTCTTCGCGACCGCCGGAGAACTCGAGAGCGCCAGCGCGCATGCGATGACCGCCCCCGTCGCGATCAGTGCCAGCTTGCTCGGACGCTCGGTCATGCCGGCGAGCAGTGCGAGGGCCACCGCAAGGATTGCGATACCGCGCCCGAGCTCGTTACCCCCCGACAGGAGCGTCGCGGGCCAACCGGCGCCGACGAAGAAGAACACGACAGCCAGGAGCGCGTGGCGCGATGCGACCGCGAGTGCGACCGCGAGCGTGAAGCCGAAGATCGCAACGAGGATGACCGAATGCATAGCCGGATGGGTCGTCGGGTCGAACGGGATCCGGAAGTCGTAGAAGTCGAGGAAGCCGCGCGAGAACCGTGAGCCGATCGGCCCGAAGAAGCCGTCGCCGCCCGGCCAGAGTGCGAGCGGAGAGAGCGAGAACGCGACGCTGACGGCGATCAGCGCAGCAAGCGCGACGCCCACAAGCCGCAGCCAGAGCGGTCGTAGCAACACGGCTGCGATGGCGAGGGCAGCGAGCACGAACGGACGGCCGCCGCCCGACCGAGGCTCCTCGAACCGAAGCCAGTCGACGGCGATCACGAGCGCCGCCGCCGCCGAGAGCGCGACCGTCTTAAGCACGTGCGGCATCCGGTGCCGACTCGCCGGCGAGGCACGCGGCGAGTTGATCGCCGGCACGTACGACGGAGACGGGGACTCCCGCGGCATGTAGGCGCAGCAGCCCAGGCTCCGCACGGCGCGCAGCACCGCTGAAGCTCGCAGGGTCGACGAAGACGAGAGAGACCCGCCGCCGGGAGAGCGCTCGCTGGACGAGCCTGTCGATCAGTCCCTGCTCGAGACGAGCGGTGACCACGACGAGCTCGAGCGCCCGTGCCGCGGGGCTGTCCTCCTCGAGCAGGAGCCGCGCCACCGGCGTGGTCCCGGTCGGCTCGACCGCAGCGAGTAGCTCGAGGGCGCGCCGCCAGTCCGCGCCCGGCGAGTGGACATGTTGTACATCGCGCCGTGCGGAGTTGACTGCAAGCACGGCGCGCCTCCCGCGGCGGACGTACGCGTCCAGGAGCGAGCCTGCCGCTCGCACCTGCACCTCGAAACTGTCCCCGACCACTGCCTTCGCATCTGCGTCGAGGAGGACCGCGATCTCGTCACGAGGCGAGTCCTCGAGCTCCTTCACCATCAGCTGTGAACGGCGCGCCGTCGACGGCCAGTGCACCCGGCGGAGCGATTCGCCCTGTTCGTACTCGCGCACGCTGTGCAGCTCGAAGCCGCTGTTACGGCGCAGCAAGAGCCGGCGACCGTCCTGCGACCTCTCGCCGGATTCGGAGAAAAGCGGTCCGAGCCGCACGAGCCGCGGGTACACGAGGAGCGCGCCCGGCGGCGGCAACGGCACGACAGAGCATTCGAGCGCGAACGGGTCCGACAGCTCGACGCGGACGTCTGCGAACTCGTAACGGCCGCGTGGAAGATCCTCGAGCACGTAGCGCACGCTCAGATGCGACCCGCTACGTCGCATGACATGCCGCTGCTCACCGAGCCGCCCCACCCGCTCGACGAGCGTGACCGCAGCGGGCATGACGTTCCCGGTCGGAAAGAGCTCGGCGACGATCGGCACGTCGTCGCCCTCGACATGCTCCCGGTCGCCCCAGCCACGCTGGACCCGGATGGGCCGGTCTGCGAGTCGCACCCAGATCCACGCGACGGCGACGGCGAGGAGGAGCCCGGTCGCGACCGGATAGAGCGGTTTCGAGCCGAATGCCCAGGCGGCCAGGTAGACCCCGAAGCCGAGCGCGAAGACGAAGCGACCGCGTCGGGTGAGCACGTCTAGACCGGGACCGGAGTCTTGTCGAGCGTCTCCTGGACGATCTGCTCCCCGCTCACCCCGGTGGAGCGGGCCTCGGGCGCAAGGATCAACCGGTGCGCGAGGACGGGAACCGCCACCGCCTTGACATCGTCGGGCTCGAGGAAACTACGCCCATCCGCGAGTGCGCGCGCCTTCGCGACCCGGAGCAACGCGATGCCGGCCCGGGGGCTTGCGCCGAGGTAGAGCCGCGAATCGCCGCGCGTTGCACGCAGGAGCGCGACGACGTACCGGTTGAGGCTCTCCTCGACGAAGATCGCCTTCGCCTCGTCCGCGAGCGCGATCGCATCTGCGGCATTGGCCACCGGCTCGAGCGCGTCGAGGGGCGGGTCCGCGGTCTGCTCCGTGAGCATCTTGGCCTCCTCGGCCAGCGGCGGATAGCCGATCGCGATCCGCATGGTGAAGCGGTCGAGCTGCGCTTCGGGCAGCGGGTACGTGCCCTCGTACTCGATCGGGTTCTGGGTCGCCATCACCATGAAGGGGCGGTCGAGCTCGTTCGTCACGCCGTCGGTGGTGACCTGCTGCTCCTGCATGCACTCGAGCAGTGCCGCCTGGGTCTTCGGCGAAGCGCGGTTGATCTCGTCGACGAGCAGGAGGTTGGCGAAGACCGGGCCTGGCCGAAACTCGAACTCGTTGGAGCGCTGGTTGAACACGTTCACGCCGGTCACGTCCGAGGGCAGCAGATCCGGCGTGAACTGCATCCGGGAGAAGGACACGTCCAGCGAGCGTGCGAGTGCCTTGGCGAGCATCGTTTTGCCCACTCCCGGGAAGTCCTCGAGGATCAGGTGGCCCTCGCCGACGAGGCAGAGCACGCAGAGCCGGAGCGTCTCGTCGGGCGCGTGCACCACGCGTCCGAGGTTGTCGACGATCGCGCGGATCGTTTCCGCCGCGGCCACCGTCTCGACTCTTTGGCTATCGGCCTCGCTCACGCAGCAGCTCCTCAGCCGTATCTACGATCGCCGCCGCGATTCGGTCTTTCGAGGCCTTCCCGACGCGACGCTCGCCCCCCGCGCCGATCAGAACGACCTCGTTGTCCTCGGCGTCGAAGCCGATGTCCTCGCGCGACACATCGTTGTAGACCACGAGGTCGACGCGCTTCCGATCGAGCTTCTCCCTCGCGCGCGCGAGACCCCGCTCTCCCCGGTCCGCCGCAAAACCGATCAGTACCTGGCCGTTCGTGCGCTGGTCACCGAGTGTCCGGAGCACGTCGGTGGTCGGCTCGAGCGTGATTTCCCACGCGTCGTCGTCCTTCGAGCGTTTCTCGCGAGTGACGTCTGCAGGACGGTAGTCCGCGACAGCGGCAGCCATCAACACGAGATCGGCGTCGCTACGGGCGAGCGCCTGCTCGAGCATCGCCTGAGCGGTGGGAGCCTCGACGACTTCCACTCCGGGCGGCGCGGGCACGCCCAGGTTCGCGGCGAGAAGCGTCACCTCGGCGCCGCGCTTGCGCGCCTCCTCGGCCAGGGCGACGCCCATGCGACCGGACGACCGGTTGCCGAGAAAGCGCACGGCGTCGAGCGGTTCGCGCGTTCCACCCGCGCTGACGAGCACCCGCCGCCCCGCAAGCGAGTCGGTCTCACCGAGCAGTTCGCGGCAGCGCCGGTAGATCTCCTCTGGCTCGGCCATCCGCCCGAGCCCCCACTCCCCTTCCGCCGTCTCCCCTTCGTCCGGGCCGACGATCTCCGCTCCGCGTGACCGGACCAGCTCGAGGTTGGCCTGCGTCGCACCATTCGCCCACATGCGGGGGTTCATCGCGGGTGCGAGCAGTAGCGGGCCGCGGTGCGCAAGCGCGGCCTCGGCGACGAGGTTGTCAGCGAGCCCGTGGGCGAGCTTCGCGAGCGTATTCGCGGTGAGGGGCGCGACGACGAGCAGATCGGCGCGGGTCAGGTGGGCGTAGAGATCCTCCGCGGGCGAGCGCCGCGCGAGCGCGAAGAACGTGTCGGCGCGGACGAATCGGTCCGCGCCGGCCGTGACAAGCGGGACGACCTCATGCCCGCCCTTGACGAGCAGGCGCACAAGGTCACAAGCCTTGTAGGCGGCGATCCCACCGGTGATGCCGACCAGCACTCGAGCCATGCCGGAATTCTGCCCTTTTGGCAGAGCTCGCGACCAGGGCGGAAGAACTACTTCGGGTACTTGTACTTGAGCTTGCCCTCGGAGACTTCCTCGAGGGCCATGGTCAAGTAGTTCTTCGAGCGGGATTCCACCAGGGGCGGCGGAGCCTGGTCGAAGCCGATGCCCTCGCCCAGCTGGTGGTGGTAGTCGTTGATCTGGCGGGCCCTCTTGGCAGCGACGATCACGAGTGCGTAGCGCGAATCGACGTTGTCGAGGAGCTCATCTATGCGGGGATGGATCATGGGCGGGTCATGGTACCTGCGGCTTGAAGTTCTCGGCGGACGATTCCGATCAGCTCTTCGGCAGCGCGCTCGACATCGTCGTTCACGATCGCGTAGTTGAAGAGCCCTTTTTGAGTCTGCTGCTTGCGTGCGAGGTCGAGTCGCACCTGGATCTCGCCGGAGCTCTCCGTCGCCCGTTCGCGGAGCCGTCGCTCGAGCTCTTCGAAGGTCGGCGCGTCGACGAAGACCGTGACGGCACCCGGAATGGTCTCGTGCACGCGAAGCGCACCGTCGGTCTCGAGGTCGAGCAGCGGCACATGCCCGTGAGCCTGGATGCGGTCGATCTCGGACCGCAGCGTCCCGGACCGCGCGCCCCAGGGTAGGTCGACGTACTCGAGGAATTCCCCGTCCTCGACGAGCCGTTCGAACTTCTCGGGCGTGATGAACCAGTACTCCCGTCCGTTCACCTCTCCGGGTCGCTGATCTCGCGTCGTCGCCGATACCGCGAGCTCGAGCTCCGGCATCCGCTCGAGCAGGACCTTCTCGAGCGTGCCCTTGCCGGCACCCGACGTGCCGGTGACGACGACGACCAGAGGCTTAGCGGTGGAAGAGGCCAATCAGCTCTGACCGTTGACGGTCGGAGAGGCCTCCCACCGTCTTCGACTGGCTGATCCGGCACATGTTGAGGAAACGTGCCGCCTTCACTCTCCCAAACTTCGGCACGGCCATGAGCATGTCGAAGACCTTTGCGGTCGAGACATACTCGGGAGGGTTACTGAGGATCTGTTCGATCTGGACGTGCCCGTCTTTGAGATCCTTCTTCAAGCGTGCGCGCCGGACGCGGATGTCGTTCGCTCGCTTCAACGCTTCCATGCGTTGATCGAGTGAGCGGATGGGTGCCTCGGCCTGAGTCTTCTGGGACACCATGAGCGCGGGAGTCTAACAAGCGAACTGCAGGGGTCAAGCGTCTGGGTTTACGGTTCTGTGCAGGTCTTTTCAGACTTACAAGCTCGACCTGTGATCGAGAGTTGTCCCTACGGACAACGCCTCTTCATGAGCGACTGCATATGCATCTTCGTATGTTCGCCAACCACGTTCTGCCGCAGCGGCGTGCAGCTCCGCGCGCACCCGCGCCGGCGCATCCGGATCGGCGAACAAGACGGTGCCGAGCGCGACGTGCCGGGCGCCTGCCGCGATCAGCTCCAGTGCGTCGAGACCGGACTGGACGCCGCCCATCCCGACGATCGGAAGCTGCGTCGCGCGGTAGCAATTGGCGACGGCTGCAAGCGCGATCGGTTTCAGCGCGGGACCGGACAGACCGCCCTGGCCCGGGCCGAGGACGGGGCGAAGAGTGCGGGCGTCGAGCTTCAGACCGCGGATCGTGTTCACGAGCGAGAGGCCGTCGGCACCCGCTGCTTGCGCAGCGCGCGCAACCTCCGCGATGTCCGGGACTGCCGGTGAGAGTTTCGCCCAGAGCGGCTTGCGGGTCGCCAACCGTGAGGCCGCGACGATCTGCGCCGCGCTCTCCGCCGGCGCTTCGACGTTCGGGCATGAGACGTTGAGCTCGATCGCACTCACCTCGGCGTGGTCGTCGAGGCGGGAGCAGATCTCGGCATAGTCGTCGGTCTCGAACCCGCCGACCGAAACCCAGATTGGCACGCCGAGCTCGCCGAGTCGCGACAAGTTGCGCGTCACGAAACGGTCGATGCCCGGGTTTGCGAGCCCGATCGAGTTGAGCATCCCGACATCCGTCTCCGCGATCCGCACGGGAGTGTTGCCGTCGCGCGGCAGCGGCGTCACCGTCTTCGTCACGAACGCGTCGAGAGCGCGAGCGACGTCAGGTGCGGTCAGTGCGTCGAGGCAGCCGGACGCGTTAAGCAGCACAGAGCACCGGTCCTTCGACGCAGAGGCGCTTGAGCTCGCCGCCGATCTCGACGGCGCAGCCGTAGCAGGCGCCGTAGCCGCAGGCCATCGGCGCCTCCCACGCGAGCTGCGCGTCCGGTGAGGCCGCCCGGACTGCCTCGAGCATCGGCTCGGGCCCGCAGGCAAGGACGTCCATGCCATCCGGAATCAGCTGCGTGACGAGCGTGGGTTCGACGCAGGTCTGTGCGTTCGGCACCAGCTCCGCTGCCTGGGCGTGCCAGTCCGACCGGAACCCGAGCACCGCCGGTGGCCGTCCGAGAGCTTCGGACAGATACGGCAGGGGCGCGATGCCGATCCCGCCGCCGACGAGCAGCGGCCGGTCGAGCTCCAGCCGAAAGCCGTTCCCGAGGGGACCCAGCACCTGCAGCTGTTCGCCCGGTTCCACCGCGCAGATCGCGCGGGTTCCGGGGCCGATCGGATCGATCAAGAATGCGAGCTCGTCGCGCGGTGCAAAGCAGAGGCTCATCGGCCGGGGCAACAGCCGGCCCGGCGCCTCCAGCATGAAGAACTGTCCCGGCGCACCGGGATCGAGCCCGCCCCGCTCGACGCGCAGAAGCGTGTACGGGCCGATCTCCTCGCGGGCGACTGCTTTAAGCCGCTCGCGTCTCATGCACGATCCGTTCTTGCAGTTCCTGCAACGACAGCGACTCCTCGCTCCGAGCGTTTGCGATCGCATGCACTGCGGCAGCAGCGCCGGAAAGCGTCGTGATGCACGGCACACGCGCCACGAGCGCGGCCTCGCGGATGAGGTAGCCGTCCGTGCGCGCGCCCGATCCCTGCGGCGTATTGACGACGAGGTTGCAGCGCCCGCGACGGATCAGGTCGACGACCGTCGGCCCGGTTCCTTCCTCGGTCACCTTGCGGACATGCTCGACGTCGAGACCCGCCGCGGCGAGCGTCTGGGCGGTACCCGCGGTAGCGACGATCTTGAACCCGAGCTCGACGAGCGTCCCCGCCACGTTGACAACCGCCTGCTTGTCGGCGTCGCGCACGGAGAGGAATGCCGTCCCGCCGGTGGGTAGCGGTCTTCCCGCGGCACGCTCGGCCTTCGCGAAGGCGGTGGGCAGGTCGGCTGCACTCGCCATCACTTCGCCGGTAGCACGCATCTCAGGTCCGAGGACCGGATCGGCGCCGGGGAACCTGGCGAAGGGCAGGACCGCCGCCTTGACCGAGACATGTCCGAGGGACTGTCCCTGGGACAACGCCAGTTCGGACAGCCGAGCTCCTGCCATCACCCGGCACGCCGCGTCGACGAGGTTGACGCCGGTCGCCTTCGAGGCGAAGGGAACGGTTCGCGACGCGCGCGGATTCGCTTCGAGCACGTAGACGCTTTCGTCGACGACCGCCAGCTGTACGTTGATCAGACCGACGACTCCGAGCGCTTGCGCGAGTGTGCGGACGATCAGGCGGATCTCCGCGTCCTGCGCCGGTGCGAGCGACGGAGCCGGCAGGACGCACGCCGAGTCACCGGAGTGCACACCGGCCTCCTCGACGTGTTGCATCACCGCGCCGACATAGGTGTCGCGCCCGTCGGAGACCGCGTCGACGTCGATCTCGATCGCGCTCTCGATGAAGCGGTCGATCAGGACCGGGCTCCCGATCGGCCCGAGGTCCTCTGCCGAGTAACAGACGCGCATCGCACGCCCACCGAGCACGTACAAAGGGCGAACCAGGATCGGGTACCCGATGCGTTCCGCGATCGCCCGCGCCTCTGCTTCCGTGCGGGCGATCCCCCACTCCGGACAGCGGACGCCGAGACGCTCGAGCAACGCG
>DATMZV010000063.1:0-7227 GCA_035573355.1 Gaiellaceae bacterium
CGCGATCACCGGATCGAAGCCGAGCTTCGCGGCGACGATTGCGAGCACGCCGGAACCGGAACCGAAGTCGACGGCACTAGCAGGCTCGATCTCGAGCATCAGCTCCACGAGGAGCTGCGTGGTGGGATGCGCGCCGGTTCCAAAGGCGCGACCCGGATCGATCACGATCGCGGTTGCCTCGTCCGGCGGCTCGTGCCACGGCGGGCCGATCCAGAGCCTTCCGACGCGGACGGGGTGGTGGAAAGCCTTCCAGCGGTCGCGCCAGTCGGCGGCCACGTCCTGACCTCTGGCGCCACCGAATGCCTGCCAGAGCCGTTCCTCCCCACCGGGATCGGTGTAGGCGATCAACTCGACGCCGTCCGACGACTCGACCTCTTCGAAACCTTCGGGGAAGAGCTCGAGCATCTGCGCCCTCGCTTCTTCCGCACGCTCGACGGGCACGGCCACCGAGACGCGCCGCATGACACTCAGCGGAACGCGCTCTTCAGCTTGTCGAAGAACCCCTCATCCGGCTCGTAGGTCTCGGCGGTCGCGCGGCGGTCGAACTCCTCGAGCAGCCGGCGCTGTTCCTCGTTGAGTTGCCGCGGGACGATCACGTTCACGAACAGGCGCTGGCTGCCTCGCCCGAATCCCTGCAGCACGGGGAGCCCGCGGCCGCGAAGGACGCGCACTTCGCCCGGCTGCGTGCCGGGGTCGAACGTGACTTCCGTCTCTCCCTCGAGCGTGGGGACTTGCACGGTGGCACCCAGTGCCGCCTGCGTGATCGTGAGGTCGACGGTCGTGTACACGTCGTTGCCCTCGCGGACGAAACGATCGTCGTGTCGGACGTGCACCTCGACGTACGCGTCGCCGGCGCGGCCGCCGGGCGTGCCCGCATGACCTTCGCCGCCGAGGCGGATCCGCTGGCCGTCGTGGATTCCGGGCGGGATCTCCACCTCCAGCGTCCGGTCCTGGATCACACGGCCGGCACCGTTGCACTGCTCGCAGGGATGCTCGACCAGCTGCCCCGATCCGTTGCAGGTGGGACAACCACCGGTCCGCACGAACTCGCCGAAGACGCTCCGAGAGACCTGCCGCACCCGTCCGCTCCCGGCGCAGGTCGGACAGGTCCTGACCGTCGTGTCGGGCTCCGCTCCATTGCCGCCGCACCGGTCGCAGGGCACCGCGACGCCGAACGGCACCTCTCGCTTCGTCCCGGTCGCGACCTCGGCGAGGTCGATCTCGATTCTGGCCGCGATGTCCGCGCCACGCCCCCGGCCTCCGCGCCCGGCGATTCCGAAGAGGTCGTCGCCGAAGAACGCCGAGAAGAGATCGGAAAGGCTGCTGAGGTCGAACGAGCTCGGCTGGAAACCGCCGCTACGCAGCCCCGCATGGCCGAAACGGTCGTACAGCTCACGGCGCTCCGAGCTGGAGAGGACTTCGTACGCCTCGACGACCTCGCGAAATCGATCCTCGGCGTCCGGTGCCTCCGACACGTCCGGATGGAGCTCACGCGCGAGCCCCCGGAATGCGCTCTTGATCTCGTCGGGGCTCGCGGTACGCGGCACGCCGAGAAGCTCGTAGTAATCGCGCTCGGTTGTCGCCACGCGTCAAGCGTAGCGGGGGCCTCAGTTGTCCTCGTAGACCTCTTCGACGAAGCGCGACAGCTCTTGGGCCGCTCCGCGCACCGACCGGATCGCCTTGTCGTAGTCCATTCGCGCCGGTCCGAGCAGCCCGACCGCGCCGAGCGGCCGGTTCGTAAGCCCGTAGGTCGCGCCGACGAGCGCCGCATCCTGAAAAGCCGGATGCTCGAGCTCACCGCCAACACGAACGAATGCGTGCCTCGGGTCGAGTGCCTGGCCGAGGATCTCGAGCAGCGCAGCCCTTCGCTCGAGGGTCACGAGGACGTGCCGGTAGATCCCGAGCTCGTCGTCACGCGCGGCGTCGAGCAGCCCCGCAGCGCCACCAACGTACAGCCGCCGCTCGGCTCCGAGCAGGTTCGTGAACACCGGCTTCAAGGCAGCAAGGAACTGCCGCTCGCCGGGCGAGAGGCTCGCGTCTTCCAGCTCACGCCGGAGACGGCTCGTGCCCATCTGCAGTCCGGCGACGCGCTCGTTCAGATACTCGCCTGCCCACTTGGCGAGCCCGGGGTCGACGGCGTCGTCGAACGTGACGACGCTTTTCGCAACACCGCCCGTGGACGTGATCACGACAGCCATCACCGTGCGCGGGTTGAGCAGCAGCACCTCGACATGCCGGACGAGAGTCGTCTCGAGCGGCGGCGCCGACACGAGTGCGAGCTGACTGGTTACACGCGAGAGGGCGTCGGTCGTCGCCTCGAGAGCGGAGTCGATCTCTCGCCGTAGCTCCGAGAGGTCGAGCGGGAAGACGCCCGGCCGCTGATCCTGGCGGGCAAGGATGCCGCCCGCATACAGCCTGTAACCCTGCTCGGTCGGGATCCGCCCGGCGGACGTGTGCGGATGCGTGAGGAACCCGCGGCCCTCGAGCTCCGCAAGCTCGTTCCGCACCGTCGAGGCCGAAACGCTCAGGCTCCCGCGCTCGACGAGGTACCGCGAGCCGACCGGCTGGCCGGTCGCGACGTACTCCTCGATCACGAGCGCGAGCAGCTCGCGCTGGCGGTCGCTGAGATTCGCAATTGGATCAGAGGCCATTTGCAGGAATTTTAGCTGTGCCTCAAGCGAGCAGGTCTGCGGTCACACCGCCGCCGAGAAACCGGCCCCGCTGCGTGAGCGCAAGCGTCAGCGCGTCGCTCTCGACGAGACCGAGGCGTTCGAGCCGAAGCAGAGCCTCCCTGTCCAGGACACGGACGAGCCCTCCGAGCACGAGCGGCTCGTCCAGCCGCAGCCCGAGCATCACCCGTTCGCGCTGCTGGACCTCCGTGGAGAGCTGCTCGAGCTCTCGCTCGGGTCGCCGGCCTTGCGCAAGCGCCTGCAGGTAGCGAGACAGCCCGGGCATGTTTCGCCACCGGCGCCCCGCGACCGTCGACACCGCGCCGACACCGAGACCGACATAGTCGCGGCCGAGCCAGTACGCCAGATTGTGGTGCGAGCGGAGGTCCCGGTCACCCGCGCGACAGAAGTTCGCCGTCTCGTACCAGCGATATCCGCCCTCGGTCAGCCGGTCGACGACGACCTCGAAGTAGGTCTCCATCGCGTCGGCCTGGCGCGCGAGCTCGTCGCCGTGGGCGTGGGTGAAGCGCGTTCCGGGCTTCGCTTCGAGCTCGTAGCACGACAGGTGCTCCGGCCCGAGCTCGAGCGCGTCCGCCAGGTCGGCCTCGAGGTCGGCGGCGCTCTGGCCGGGGATGCCGTAGATGAGGTCGAAGGAGATGTTGTCAAATCCGGCATCACGCAGATGGTAGAACGCGCGCCGGACGGTGTCCGGTTGGACAACACGGTCGAGAACCTCCAGCAGCTTCGGGCGGAAGCTCTGCACCCCGAGCGACACACGATTCACGCCGTGCGCGCGCAGCCTGCGGGCGAGCTCCTGCGTGACCGTCTCCGGATTGGCCTCTACGGTCACCTCGTCGGCCTGCGGCAGCGAGGCGAGCAGTCGCTCGAGGGCGTGCGGCTCGGTGAACGTCGGCGTGCCGCCGCCGAGGAAGACGGTCGCGAGGTCCGGCGCCAGGAGCTCCCGTTCCAGCTCGAGCTCCGACAGCAGCGCGTCGACATACGGCGCGTGCTGTTCCTGCCGCCCGACGGCGGTCACGAAGTCGCAGTAGCCGCACCGATGGGCGCAGAAGGGCAGGTGCACATAGAGATGACGCGTCATCACGACTTCTTCTCGTCGTTGAGATTGAGCACCGCGAGGAACGCTTCCTGCGGGACTTCGACCATGCCGACCTGCTTCATCCGCTTCTTTCCCGCCTTCTGCCGCTCGAGCAGCTTGCGCTTGCGGGAGATGTCACCGCCGTAACACTTCGCCAGCACGTCCTTTCGCCGGGCCTTCACCGTTTCGCGCGCGATCACACGTGCACCGATCGCGGCCTGGATGGCGACGTCGAAGTGCTGGCGCGGGATCTCCTCTCGCAGCCGTTCGACAAGCATGCGACCGCGGTCGTAGGCCGAGTCGCGGTGAATGATCAGCGAGAGCGCGTCGACCGGCTCGCCGCCGACGAGGACGTCCACGCGCACGAGCTTCCCCGGGCGGAACCCGATGATGTCGTAGTCGAAGCTCGCATAGCCACGCGTGCGCGACTTCAGCGCGTCGTAGTAGTCGAGCACGATCTCTGCCAGTGGGAGCTCGTAGGTCAGATGGACGCGGGCTTCCGACAGATACTCCATGTGGTCGAAGCGGCCGCGCCGGTCGTTGTTCAGCTCCATGACCGCTCCGACGTATTCCTTCGGGACGATGATCGACGCCTTGATGTAGGGCTCTTCGACCTCCTCGATCTCGTTCGGCATGTCGGACGGCGTGTGCACCTCGACCCAGTCACCGTTCGGCGGCTTGACGCGGTATGCGACGTTCGGGGCGGTGACGATGAGGTCGAGGTCGAACTCGCGCTCGAGGCGCTCGCGCACGATCTCCATGTGCAGCAGGCCGAGGAAGCCGCAGCGGAAGCCGAAGCCGAGCGCCTGAGACGTCTCCGGCTCGTAGAAGAGCGCCGCGTCGTTCAGCTTGAGCTTCTCGAGTGCGTCGCGGAGCTCCGGGTAGTCGTCCGAGTCCGTCGGGAAGAGGCCCGAGAAGACCATCGGCTTGACGTCCTTGTACCCGGGCACCGGCTCGCTCGCCGGCCGCCGCTCGGACGTAATCGTGTCGCCGACGCGTAGGCGCGAGACGTCCTTCAACCCCGTGATGACGTAGCCGACCTCGCCGGCCTCCAGCATGCCGGTCTCGCGGCGCGTCGGCGCGAAGAAGCCGAGCTCTTCAGCCTCGAAGCGAGTGCCAAGGGCCATCGCCCGCAAGGGCTCCCGCGCAGAGAAGCGACCGTCGACGACGCGCACGAACGCGACGACTCCGCGGTACTGGTCGTAGGAGGAGTCGAAGATCAGCGCGCGCGCGGGCGCATCGGGGTCGCCCGCAGGGGGCGGGACGCGCTCGATGATCGCGTCGAGCACATCCTCGACGCCCTCGCCGGTCTTCGCGGAGATCCGCAGCACGTGCGACGCGTCGTCACCGATGAGATCGGCGACTTCCGCCGCCGCCGCATCGGGGTCCGCCTGCGGCAGGTCGATCTTGTTGACGACGGGAACGATCTCGAGGTTGTTCTCGATCGCGAGGTACGCATTGGCAAGTGTCTGCGCCTGGATTCCCTGGGCGGCGTCGACGACGAGCAGTGCTCCTTCGCAGGCCTGCAGCGAGCGGGAAACCTCGTAGGTGAAGTCGACGTGGCCCGGCGTATCGATCAGGTTGAGCTGGTGGCCCTTCCACTCCACCCGCACGGCCTGCGCCTTGATCGTGATGCCCCGCTCGCGCTCGAGGTCCATCGAGTCGAGAACCTGCGCGCGCATATCGCGGTCGGCGACGGCGTGCGTGAGCTCGAGGATCCGGTCGGCCAGGGTGGATTTCCCGTGGTCGATGTGGGCGATGATCGAGAAGTTGCGAATGCGGTCTTGGGCCATGGTTTAGGCGCGCTTCAAGCGGCTTCGCAACGCTAGCAACGCCCCGAGCTCACGAACCTTGAGCGCCCGGCACATGAGCAGATAGACGGCCGTGCCGACAACGAGCGCGGTGACGACCGAGAAGACCTGTCCCAGGAACCCGCGCCCCAGAGTGTTGTCGAGCTCGTACCACGTTCCGTAGGCGGCTCCTGCCAGCACGACTGAAGCCGTCGCGATTCGCAGCACCGAGTCCATGATCTGGCCGAAACCGAGGCGGCCGAGGCGGCGGCGCATCAGGACGAGCAGGACCGCACTTCCCGCAAGATTGACGAGCGAGGTCGCGAGC
Organism: Gaiellaceae bacterium; assembly: GCA_035573355.1. Taxonomy (GTDB): domain Bacteria; phylum Actinomycetota; class Thermoleophilia; order Gaiellales; family Gaiellaceae; genus 3-1-20CM-4-69-9. The sequence continues at coordinate 5,884 of DATMZV010000063.1, forward strand.
GGGATCCCCCACGTCCCGAACCGGTAGAAGGCCGCGTCGAGCGCGGCGTTCAGGCAGAGATTCGCGAGCGCGACCAACGTCGGGATCCAGTTGGACTGCAGGCTGAAGAAGCCGCGGTTGAGCAACAACATCATCCCGTTGAAGAAGAGCCCCGCCGAGAAGGCGGCGAGCGCCGCCGCGACGACCGGCGTCTGCGTAGGCTCGAACTGGCCGCGCTGGTAGATGAGCCGTGTGATCGGCTCGGCCAGTACGGCGCTGATCACGCCTGCCGGAATGAGCAGGAAGGCGATCTGCCGCAGTCCCGACGCAAGCGTGTTGCGGAACCCCGCCAGGTCTCCACGCGCCGCAAGGCGCGCGAGCGATGGAAAGAGGACCGTGGTGATCGCGACGGAGAAGATCCCCTGCGGGAGCATGTAGAGGCGGAACGCCTTGTCGATCGCCGTCGGCGCCAGCTCCGGATCGATCAGCCGCGACGCGAAGATCGAGTCGACGACCGCGTTGAAGTTGATCAGGCCGAGTCCGAGCGTGACCGGCAGCATCAGCTTGAGCACCCGCCAGACCGCCGGGTCCCGCCAGTCAATCAGGACACGGAGCTTTCCGTCGAGACCGCGAAGCCACGGCATCGGCAGTAACACCTGGATCACCGTGCCGATCACGATCGAGATCGCATACACATAGAGCTTCGCGTCGATCGTCTTGGCGTTCGGCACACCGAGCACCAGCCCGACGATGATCGCGAGGTTCCAGAAGATCGGGCTGAGCGCAGGAACCGTGAAGCGCTCGTAGCTGTTGAGGATCCCGACCACGATTCCCGAGACGCCGAGCAGCGTGACGATGGGGAAGAGCACGCGGGAGAGGCCGATCGCGAGCTGCTTGTCGCCGCCGGGATCGCCGAACAGCCCGATGATCCACGGCGCGATCACGATGAAGATCGCGGTGAGCGCGCTCAGCCCGAGCAAGACGATCCAGAAGAGGCTCGAGGCGACACGCCATGCCCGCTGGCGCTCGCCCCTCTCCTGGAGCTCCGTGAACACCGGGACGAACGCCGACGACAGAGCCGCGTCGGCGACGAGGGCCCGGATCAGGTTCGGCACCTGGAAGGCGACCGTGAACGCGTTGATCTTGCCGGCGGCGCCGAAATAGTACGCGGCCACGACCTCGCGGATGAGGCCGGCGATCCGGGAGAGGCCCGTGGCGAGCGAAAAGATCGCCGTCGACCTCGCGAGCCGCCGGCCTGAGTGCTCGTCCACGCGGCGAGTATAGGGAGGGCGCTGAACGGCGCAGCCGGGGCTCTAAGCGCCTTTGGTACCATCCTCGCGCCCGCGGATTGCGGGCCTTTTCACG
>DATMZV010000064.1:0-20297 GCA_035573355.1 Gaiellaceae bacterium
TGCGGGCACGCCGCCCGAGCACCTCGACATCACAGCGACCGTGACGCTGGACCAGGTCGAGGATGGATCGCACCGCATCGTCTCGTCGGAGCTGCTCGCGCGCGCGCGAGTAACAGGTATGGACGTAGCGGGATTCGAGCGTCTCGCCCAGGCCGCGAGCGAAGGCTGCACGCTCTCGAAGCTGATCGAGGCGAGCGCGAAGGTAACCGTCAACGCCCGACTCGAGGGAGGAACCGATGGCGACTGACCGCAAAGCCGAAGTGACGTGGCAGGGCGACCTGATGAGCGGCAACGGACGCATCGACTCCGTGACGAGCGGTGCCTTCGGCGGCCTCGACGTCAGCTGGCCGGCCCGCACGGAAGCACCCGAGGGAAAGACCAGCCCCGAGGAGCTGATCGCGGCCGCGCACGCAACCTGCTTCTCGATGGCGCTGTCGCACGGGCTCGCGCAGGCTGGGCATCCGCCCGAGGAGCTCAAGACCTCCGCGACCGTGACGTTCCAGCCCGGCGAGGGAATCACGAAGATCGCGCTCGACGTGGCCGGCCGCGTGCCCGGAATCGACGACGGTGCGTTCCAGCAGGCAGCGGACGGAGCCAAGCAGAACTGTCCGGTGTCGAAGGCGCTCACAGGCGTCCCGGAAATCAGCCTCACCGCACGCCTAGAGAGCTAACGTAGACCGGCGATGGCCGGCAACCTCGAACCACTGCTGGACGAGCTCGACCGTTCGTACCAGGAAGCGCAGGAGCGCATGTCCGACCCTGCCGTCTACAACGATCGCCGTGAAGCGGCCGACGCGGGGAGAAAGCTGAAGGAGCTCGAGGGCCCTCATCGCCTCGGGCAACGCTGGCGGGAGGCCCGCGCCGATCTCGACGACGCACGCGCCGACGGCGACCTGCGGGAGCTCATCCCCGAGCTCGAGGAACGGCTCGTGTCGCTCGAGGAAGAGCTGAAGCTCGCCCTCGTGGAGACCGACCCCGCGGACAGCAAGGACGTGATCATCGAGATCCGCCAGGGCGTCGGCGGCGACGAGGCCGCGTTGTGGGCAGGAGACCTGCACCGCGCACTCACTCGTTACGCGGAGCGGCGCGGCTTCAAGGTCGATCCGATCGGCTCGAGCCCGAACGAGGCCGGCGGCTACAAGGAGGTCACGTTCGGAATCAAAGGCGAGGGCGCCTACTCGGTGTTCAAGTGGGAGGGCGGGACGCACCGGGTCCAGCGTGTGCCCGAGACGGAGTCGCAGGGACGCGTGCACACCTCGACCGCGACGGTCGCCGTGATGCCGGAGGCCGAGGAGGTCGAGGTCGAGATCGATCCGAACGACCTGAAGATCGACGTCTACCGGTCGACGGGGCCAGGCGGTCAGAGCGTGAACACCACTGACTCCGCGGTGCGCATCACGCATCTGCCGACGGGGCTCGTCGTCGCGATGCAGGACGAGAAGAGCCAGCTGCAAAACCGGCAGAAGGCGCTACGCGTCTTGCGCGCACGCCTCTTCGAGCTCGAGCGCGAAAAGCAGCGGGCCGAGCTCGACGCGACCCGGCGCTCGCAGATCGGGTCCGGCGAACGGGCGGAAAAGATCCGGACGTACAACTATCCCGAGAACCGCATCACCGATCACCGCATCAAGCTCACGGTGCATCAGCTCGATCGCGTCTTGCAGGGCGAGCTCGACGACTTCACCGAAGCGCTCGGCGCCGAAGAGCGCAAGCGCGCGCTCGGCGAGTGACGGCCGCAGAAGCGCTTCGACTCGCGAAGGAGCGTCTCGGCGCGGCCGGTGTCGACACGCCGCACGTCGACTCGGAGCTGCTCGTCGCGCATGTCCTCGGCGTCACCCGGTCGCAACTCCACGTCGAGGGCGAACGCGAGGTACCCGACGGCCTCGACGAACTGGTCGAGCGGCGGGCGAGGCGTGAGCCGCTCGCATACGTCCTCGGGGAATGGGGATTCAGGCACCTCATCCTGAAGACCGACGCACGCGCGCTCGTGCCGAGACCGGAGACGGAGATCGTCGTCGAGCGCTGTCTCGCGCTCCTCGCCGGTGAGCCGGCGCCGAGGGTGCTCGATCTCGGCACCGGGTCCGGCGCGATCGCGCTCGCGATCGCCGACGAGCATCCCGGTGCGCGAGTGACGGCTGTCGACTCCTCGCCGGACGCGCTCGCTCTCGCGCGCGAGAACTCCGAAACACTCGACCTCGACATCGATCTGCACGAGGCCGGGCTCGAAGCGGTCGAGGAGGGGTGGGACCTCGTCGTTTCGAACCCGCCGTATGTCGCGGCGTCGGAATGGGATTCACTCCAGCCCGAGATCCGTGACTGGGAGCCGCGCGCCGCGCTCGTCGGCGAGGGGCTGCACGAGGAGATCGCTCGCCGTGCACATACGCTGCGGCTCGTGCTCGAGGTCGGCGACGATCAGGCGGAAACCGTTGCCGAGTCGCTCGAGTCGCTCGGCTATTCGAGCGTTGCGATCACCTTCGACCTGACCGACCGCGAACGCGTGGTGGAGGGCAGCCGTTGACGACTCCTGACCGATTGGCCGAGGAGGCGGTCCGAGCGGTACGCGCGGGCGAGCCGGTCGTCCTGCCGTTCGACACGGTCTACGGTCTCGCCGCCGATCCGGGCAACGAAGGCGCTGTGCAACGGCTCTACGAGCTCAAGGGGCGGGGTGCGGAGCAACCGAGCGCACTCATGGCCGCCGGTGTCGATGTGCTGCTCGATTGGGTACCCGAGCTGCGCGGCGCCGACGAGCTGCTGTTGCGCAGGCTGCTGCCCGGGCCGTTGACTCTGGTCGTGCGGAATCCCGCGCGTCGCCTGGCCTGGCTGAGCGGCCGTCACCCAGACACGATCGGTGTGCGCGTCCCAGACCTTCGTGGCGCGAGCGGCGAGGTGCTGCGAGCGGTCGCAGTGCTCGTCGCGACGAGCGCGAACCGTCCAGGCGAGGCCGACCCCAGGCGGCTGGACGAGGTACCGGAGGAAATCCGCCGCGATGCCGGAGCAGTCGTCGACGGCGGCGAGCTGCCAGGTACGCCTTCCACCGTGATCGATCTCACCGGCTCGGAGCCGCGCATCCTCCGGGAGGGAGCTGTGCCCGCGGCCGAGGCTCTGCGCCGACTGGGTGCGGCAGTACGATCAGGTTGAACCCCGGGAGAGGAGAGAGATGGCCGTCGCGCAGCAGACCTTTCAGCAGCTGACCACATCCGGCCTCGAGCAGCTGGACCCGGAGATCGCAGAGCTCCTCGGTCGCGAGGTCGAGCGACAGCGGAACCAGATCGAGCTGATCGCGTCGGAGAACTTCACCTGGCCGGCGATCCTGGAGGCGATCGGCTCGACGCCGACCAACAAGTACGCGGAGGGCTATCCGGGCAAGCGCTACTACGGTGGCTGCGAGGTCGTCGACGAGATCGAACAGCTGGCGATCGATCGCGCGAAGGAGCTCTTCGGCGCCGACCACGCGAACGTGCAGCCGCACGCCGGTGCGCAGACGAACATGGCCGTCTACCTGGCAGCGCTCCAGCCGGGGGACACGATCCTGTCGCTCGAGCTCGCCCACGGCGGACACCTGACGCACGGGCTCAAGGTCAACTTCTCGGGGCGGCTCTACACGATCGCGCACTACGGAGTGTCACGTGAGACGAACGTGGTCGACTACGACGAGGTGCTGCAGAAGGCCCATGAGTCCAAGCCGCAGCTGATCGTGTGCGGCGGCTCTGCCTATCCGCGCACCGTTGACACGGCGAAGTTCCGCGAGATCGCGGACGACGTCGGCGCGCTCCTGCTTTGCGACATGGCGCACTTCGCCGGGCTCGTAGCCGCCGGCTTGCAGCCGAACCCGGTCGAGCATTGCGACTTCGTCACCTCGACGACACACAAGACGCTCGCGGGGCCTCGCTCCGGTTTCATCCTCTGCCGGGAAGAGCACGCGCAGGCAATCGACCGCGCGATCTTTCCGGGACTGCAGGGCGGCCCGCTCGAGCACACAATCGCCGCGAAGGCGACCTGCTTCAAGATCGCCGCCGGCGAGGCGTTTCGCGACTACCAGACACAGGTCCGGCGCAACGCCGACACGCTCGCAGAAACGCTGATGGCCGGCGGGCTCGACGTGCTTACCGGAGGCACCGACACGCACCTGCTGCAGCTCGACCTCCGCTCGACCGACTGGACCGGCAAGGACGCGGAGGAGCGTCTGCACGAGGTGAAGCTGACCGTGAACCGCAACACGGTTCCGTTCGACGAGCGTAAGCCGACGATCGCGAGCGGCGTGCGCATCGGCAGCCCAGCTGCAACGATGCGGGGGATGGACGCCGACGACTTCGGCGAGATCGGTCGCATCATCGTCGACGCACTCGGCGACTCACCCGACCTCGCCGCTCTCCGCGCCAGGACCGAAGCCCTCTGCGCCAAACGGCCGCTCTACCCCGGCTTCCGCGGCTGGACCACCTACGTCACGTAGTGACCGTGGCCGAGACGAACACCGCGCAGGTCATCGAGGTCAAGCACCCGCTCGTCCAGCACAAGCTCTCGCACTTGCGGGACAAGGACACACCGACCGTCCACTTCCGCAAGCTCGTCAACGAGGTCACGCTGCTCCTGACCTACGAGGCGACGAAGGACTTGCCGACCGAAGACGTCGACGTCGAGACGCCGTTGGAGCACGGGATGTTCCCGCGGATCAGTGGCAAGAAGGTGGCCGTGTGCCCGATCTTGCGCGCGGGGGTCGGGATGCTCGACGGCGTGCTCTCGCTGATCTCGAGCGCACGGGTCGGGTTCATCGGCATGTACCGCGACGAGGAGACCCTCGAGCCGGTCGAGTACTACGCGAAGCTGCCGGCCGACGTCGCCGAGCGCGACGTGATCCTGCTCGACCCGATGCTCGCAACCGGTAATTCGACCGCCGCGGCGATCAGAACCGTGAAGAACGCAGGCGCGACCTCGGTGCGCCTGATCGCGATCATCGCAGCGCCCGAGGGCGTCGAGAAGATCACGCGCGACCATCCAGACGTCCAGATCGTCGTCGCCGCAATCGACCGCGGGCTGAACGAGAAGGGCTTCATCGTTCCGGGGCTCGGCGACGCGGGCGATCGGCTCTACGGCACCAAGTAGCGTGGGCGTCCTCGGGGAGCTGCAGAACCGCCGACGCGCGCGGCGCTGGCAGCGCTGGACCGAGAACGATCCCGAAGACGACTACGCGCGCCTCGCAGGCTTCGGAGCAGCGATCGGCGGGGTCTTTCTGTTCGCCGTCTTCGTCATGATCGTGGTCGGACTGGTTTTCCTGCGCTGATGCTGCACACGCTCGCCGATCACCTCGAGGTCATCTGGGGCGCACTGCTCGCCGCGGCGATCGTCGTATTGCTGACGCCGGCTGTCGGCGGCATGGCCCGTCTGCTCGGAGTGGTCGACCGTCCCGAAGGACGCCGCCTCAACCGCGGAACCGTTCCACGCCTGGGCGGGCTCGCACTCTTCTTCGGGATCTTCGTCCCGGCGCTCGCCTTCCTCGATCTTTCCGGCGAGACGCGCGGGCTCTTGCTCGGCGCAGCCGTTGCGACGACCGTCGGTGCGGTCGACGACTTCCGCGGGCTGCGGTGGTGGGAGAAGCTCGGCGGTCAGGTCGCAGCCGCAGCGATACCGGTGGGCTTCGGGATCTGGGTGCACCGCTTCACATTCCCGATCCTCGGAATCCACACGCTGCCTGACTGGATCGGGATGCCGCTCTCGGTCCTCTGGATCGTCGCGATCATGAACATGGTCAACTTCCTCGACGGGCTCGACGGCCTCGCCGCGGGCGTCTCGGCGATCTCGGCCTTCACGTTCACGCTGATCGCGCTCTCGCTGCCGCGGCCGGAGATCCAGGCAGCGATCCTGTCGGCCATCGTGCTCGGCGCAGCGCTCGGATTCCTGCGCCACAACGTCTATCCCGCGCGGATCTTCATGGGTGACTCCGGCGCCATGCTGCTCGGGTTCGTCCTGGCGACGATCCCGCTGCAGGGGCTCTTGAAGACCGCCTCGATCGTGACCCTCTTCTTCCCGCTGCTCGTCCTCGCGGTGCCGATCATCGACACGTCGTTCGTCGTGGCCAAGCGGCTCAAGTACCGGCAGCCCGTCTACGTCGCCGACCGCCAGCACCTCCACCATCGCTTCGTCAACATCGGCTTCTCGCAGCGCCGGGCAGCGGGCTACATCTGGCTCTGGTGCTCGACCCTCGCCGCGACCGCGCTCGCCCTGCGCTTCATCCGCCCCCACCAGCACGGGGAGTGGCACCCCTGGCGGACGCTCGTCGTGTCGCTCTTTGCGCTCGTCGCCCTGGCGGCCTCGGTGTACATGGTCTACCTGCTCGAGATCGTGAAGCTCGCGAACCCCATGATCCGGCGGCGAGAGGAACAGGCCCGCGAAGAGGCCCGCAAGACGGCGTAGTACAAAGTCTGCGGTTTTTGGCTGTTTCAAGCGGTATCGGGCTGTCACAAACTTGGTATGCTCCCGGCAGATGGAGACCGAGAGCCGCCGTTCTCTTCAGTACGCCGAGGCCGGAGGTGTCCTCACAGGGGTGTTGTTCGCCAGCGTCCTCGCGGGCTTGTTGATCGGCTGGCTGGCGGGCTCGGCGGGAATCGGCCTGCTGATCGGCGCGGTGATCGGCATCCCGCTCGCGACCTTCGCGGTCTACTGGCGCTACAAGGACTCCGTGTGATGCGCTCGAGCCTCTTCGCGACGCCGCGAGCCGAGCCGGGCCACCTCCTGCCCGGCCTGGCCGGATCGCTCGTGATCCTGCTCGCGCTTCCCGTCTTCGTACTCGCAGGCTGGGACCTCTCGGCGTGGGGGATCGCCGCCGTTCTCTGGCTCGGTGTTCACGCCTTCGATTTCATACTGCGGCGCGCAAGGAAGGACAACGGTAACGTCGCGGCCTCCGGAATGCAGGCATTCGGAATGCTCTTCAAGATGCTGGGGCTCCTCGTGGTCCTCTTTGCCGTGGCGTCGTCCAGCCCGCAGCTCGCACTCGCCGCTGCTCTCGTCTACGCGCTCGCCTACACGCTGGAGCTCGGTCTCTCCCTCGTGACCTACTTCGGGAACACCCCGTGAAGGCGCGGCTGTTCGCGGCGGTCGTCGTCGCGCTGGCGTTTCCGCAGGCGGCCTTCGCGCGCGGGGAGTTCGATCCTGTCAAGGAGTTCGAGCAGCACGAGTGGGTTTCCATCCATCTCGGCCCGCTGGACCTCTCGATCACCAAAGCTGTCGTCTACCTGATGCTCGGGACCGTCGTGACGATCTTCCTCGGGCTCTTCCTGATGCGCGTGCGTGTGCGCAACGGCGCGGAGCCGGGAGTTCGCCAGACAATCGGCGAGCAGATCTACGAGGTGGCGCAGGTGCAGATCGCCGAGCAAGGGTTGCCGTCGAAGGCGATCGGGCGCTGGTTTCCCTACGTCGCCTCCCTGTTTCTCTTCATCTTCGTCGTCAACCTGCTCGGGTTCATACCCCTGCCGCTGACGGGCGAGACGTACCACGGCGTCCCAGTTTGGGGCATCTACGCGGCGACCAGTTCGATCTCCGTCACGCTCGCACTTGCGCTGCTGACGTTCGTGTTCACCCACGTCGAGGGGATCCGTTGGAACGGGCCGGTCCGTTACTTCAAGAGCTGGATTCCGGAGGCACCGAAGGGCTTGCTGATCCTCATCGTCCCGCTCGAGGTCCTCGGTCAGTTCATGCGCCTCATCTCACTGAGCGTCCGACTTTTCGCCAACATGCTCGCCGGCCACATCCTGATCCTGACCTTCCTCGGGCTCATCTTCATCTTCCAGTCATGGGCGCTCTTGTTCGTGCTCGTGCCCGCGACGCTCTTCTACGTCTTCGAAGTCGTCATCGTCGTCGGCATCCAGGCGTTCATCTTCGCCGCTCTGTCCGCCATCTACATCGGCTCGGCGATCGAGCCACAGCACTAAAGGAGGAATGACGTGAACACTCTGCTTGCAGCAACGTCGGGCGATGTGACGAAAGCCGGGAAGGCGATCGGTCTCGCCCTCGGTGTTGGTCTCGGTGCGCTCGGCGCCGGCATCGGCATCGGCAACATCTTCGGCTCGATGATCCAGTCGGTTGCCCGCCAGCCGGAGCTGCGCGGCGAGCTGACCGGAATCCAGTGGCTCGGCTTCGCCTTGACCGAGGCGGTCGTGTTCTACGGCCTGCTCGGCTCGATTCTCGCGTACGTCCTGGTCTGATGCTCGCTGCGAATCCACTGATCGAGGTTCGCCTCGGCCTGATGGTCTGGACGATCGTCTGCTTCGGGATCACGTTTTTCGTGCTCAAGAGATTCGCGTTCGGGTACATCCAGAAGGCGATCGACGACCGGCGCGAGCGAATCCGCAGGTCGATCGAAGAGGCGGAGAAGGCTCGCAACGAGGCGCGCCGGCTGCTCGAAGAGCACCGCGCGCTCATCGGCCAGGCCCGTGGGCAGTCCGAGCAGATCCTCGCGGACGCGCGCAAGGTTGCGGAGTCGATGGCGCGTCGCGTCAAGGAAGAGACCGAAGCCGACCGGGAGCGCCGCCTCGAGGAGACGAAGCGGCAGATCGAGGCCGAGACGCATCGCGCGCTGCAGCAGATTCGCTCCGAGGTGGCTGAGCTGACGCTGATCGCGACAACGAAGGTGACCGGGAAGGTGCTCGACGACTCCGACCACAAGCGTCTGATCGAGGAAGCGATCCGGGACCTCGACTTCTCGGTGCTCGAGGAGACGACCCGATAGCCGGCGTCCACCGCACCTACGCCCGCGCTCTGTTCGATGCTGCGAAAGAGGAGGGCCGCCTGAAGGAGGTCAATCACGACCTCCTCGAGTTCGCGACCGCCGTCGGTGAGATCCCCGAGCTGCGAGCCGTGCTGCGTAACCCCGAGCTCGACCCGCAGACGAAGTCCGGCTTGGTCGGCGAGCTCCTGGGCGAGGCGGACGAGCTGGTGCGGAACTTCGTCCGGCTCGCTGCCGAGAAGGGCCGCATCGGCGACATCGAGGAGATCGCGCGCGCGTTCGACCGGCTCATGGCTGCCGAAGAGCGCCGGATCGACGTCGAGCTCACCACTGCGTTCGAGCTCTCCGACTCGGAAGCCGAGGCGATCCTCAAACAGATTCGAGAAGCGTCGGGCCGCGAGGTCGAAGCGACGCGGAAGGTCGATCCCTCGCTGATCGGCGGTTTCGTCCTGCAGGCAGGCTCAATGCGCGTCGACGCATCAGTGCGCGGCCGGATCGAGGGCTTGCGCCGTGAACTCGTAACAAGGAGCTAGCACCGTGAAATTGCGCCCCGATGAAATCACCTCGATCCTGAAGGAACGGATCGAGCACTACGACGTCGAGACCGATCTCGCCGAGGTCGGAACCGTCTTGCAGGTGGGCGACGGCATCGCCCGCGCTTACGGTCTCGAGAACGCAGTCGCGCTGGAGATGCTCGAGTTCGAGCACGGCGTCGTCGGCCTCGCCTTCAACCTCGAAGAAGACGACGTCGGCACCGCGCTCTTCGGCGAGTGGCAGCACGTCAAGGAGGGGGAGCCCGTCCGAAGAACGGGGAAGGTCGCGAGCGTCCCGGTCGGCGAAGCGCTCCTCGGCCGTGTCGTCGACCCGCTCGGCAATCCGCTCGACGGCGGCGGCCCGATCGAGACCGAACACCGGCGTCAGCTCGAGTTCAAGGCTCCAGGTGTCGTCCAGCGCCAGCCGGTGAAGGAGCCGCTGCTCACGGGGATCAAGGCGATCGACGCGATGACGAACGTCGGACGCGGCCAGCGCGAGCTGATCATCGGCGACCGCCAGACGGGGAAGACGACGATCGGGATCGACACGATCCTGAACCAGAGAGACACCGACGTGAAGTGCATCTACGTCGCGATCGGCCAGAAGGCCTCGACCGTTGCGCAGGTGTACGAGCTCTTCCGCGACCGCGGCGCGATGGAGTACACGACGATCGTGTCGGCGGCTGCCCAGGAGGCCGCTCCGATCAAGTGGATGGCCCCCTTCTCCGGCTGCGCGATGGGCGAGTACTTCCTCTACGAGGGGCAGCACGCGCTCGTGATCTACGACGACCTGTCGAAGCACGCCGACGCGTACCGTCAGCTGTCGCTCCTGCTCCGCCGGCCGCCGGGACGCGAAGCGTTCCCGGGTGACGTCTTCTACCTCCACTCAAGGCTCCTCGAACGGGCGTGCAAGCTCTCCGACGCGAACGGCGGCGGCTCGCTCACCGCGCTGCCGATCGTCGAAACCCAGGCGGGCGACGTGGCCGCCTACATCCCGACGAACGTGATCTCGATCACCGACGGGCAGATCTACCTCGAGTCCGACCTCTTCTTCTCGGGCGTGCGGCCGGCGATCAACGTCGGTATCTCTGTCTCACGCGTTGGCAGCTCGGCCCAGACGAAGGCGATGAAGAAGGTCGCGGGCCGGTTGCGCCTCGACCTCTCTCAGTACCGCGAGCTGGAGGCGTTTGCCCAGTTCGGTTCCGACCTCGACGAGACGACCAGGAAAGCCCTCGCACGCGGCGAGCGGATGGTCGCCCTCCTCAACCAGCCGCAGTACCAGCCGGTTCCGACGGAGGAACAGGTTGCAGTGCTCTATGCAGGCGTGAACGGCTTCCTCGACGACATTCCCGTCACCGATGTTCCGCGCTTCGCGGAGGAACTGATCGAGCATCTGCGCGCCGACGGCACGGTTCTCAACGAGATCCGGGAGACCGGCGACCTTCCGGACGAGCTCGCGGCGAAGCTCGACGCGGAGCTCAAGAACGTCCTGCAGTCCTTCCACGTCGAGGAGACGGACTCACTCGTCTAGTGGCCACCGTCCAGGACATCAAGCGGCGCGTCAGATCGGTTCGGAACACGAGCAAGATCACGCGCGCGCTTGAGCTCGTCGCCGCGGCGAAGCTGAAACGCGCACAGGCCCGGATCGAGGACATGCGCCCCTATGCGGACCGGATGCTCGAGCTGATGGCCGGCACCGCGCGCGCCAGCTCGTCGGTGCGCGGGCTGCCGCTTCTGCAGAAGCGCGAGACCGAGCAGGCGGTTGCGATCGTGCCCTTGACGGGTGACCGCGGTCTCGCCGGGGCGTTCAACTCTCAGATCCTGCGGCGGGCTCTCGCGCTCGAGCGGGAGCTTCGGAGCGAGGGCAAGCAGGTCCGCTGGGTCGGCGTCGGGCGGCGCGGAGTCGGCTCCCTGCGCTTCAGGCGCTTCGAGCTCTCCGGGGAGTTCACCGGCTTCACCGACCAGCCCCGTTACGCGGATGCGAAGTCGATCGCCCATCGGGTCGCCGAGCTCTACACGAACGAGGAGGTCGACCGGGTCGTCGTTGTCTACAACGCGTTCGAATCGGCGCTTGTCCAGAGGGTGACCGTCCAGCAGCTCCTCCCGCTGTCGGAGGACCTCCTGGAGACGGACGACGCGGAGCGTGAGGAGGACACCGCGCGCGGCGACTTCATCTTCGAGCCGGAGCCGGAGCAGATCCTCGAACGGCTGCTCCCGGTGTACGTCGAGACCGAGCTGTACCGCGCCCTGCTGGAATCGGCCGCCTCCGAGCACGGCGCTCGGATGACGGCGATGCGGAACGCCTCGAAGAACGCCGGGGAGCTGATCGACGACCTGACCCTGGCCATGAACAGGGCCCGGCAGGCCGAAATCACCCAGGAGATCCTCGAAGTCGTCGGCGGGGCGGACGCCCTCTCCGGCTAGCCACAAAGCGCTAACAAAAGCGCCCTGCCGGGCGTCAAAGTAGCCGCAGGAGGGAAACCTCCTTCCTGTGTCAGAATGCGCGGCCCGCCCCTGGAAGGGGGTGGGGCGAATGCGGGGACTGCGGGGTGCAGCCCCACAAAGAACGGAGGGAGTAGATGCATCGACGTAAGCTCTGGCTCTTGGCTGGAGTGGTGCTCGCGGCGCTCGCGCTCGCGGCCACCGGTTCAGCGAGGGTTAATGGACCAGCGAGCCACGATTCGAGCAAGGCTGGCACGCTGGTCTGGGGAGCCGAGCAGGGTGGCGGTCCAGACTGGTGTCTGAACCTGATCCTCGACATCGACTGCAACGCGTTCTGGAACGTCGTGTTCCAGACGCCGGTCATTCGAGGCGCCTTCCTGTTCACGCCATCGTTCAAGTACAAGCCCGACCTGATTAGTAGATACACGCTGAAGAGGAATCCGCAGCGCGTGACCTATTACATCCGGGCGAAGGCAAAGTGGAGCGACGGCGTGCAGGTGACCGGCAAGGACTTCCGGTTTACCTGGGCGACAGCACTTAACCCGAAAAACAAGGATCACATCGACCCACTCGGGTGGGAAGACATCACGAGCGTGAAGGGGAACGGCAAGGTCGTGACCGTCACGTTCAAGAAGAACTACGCACCGTGGAAGACCCTCTTCGGTTACGTTCTCCCGCAGCACGCGCTGCAGGGCACGGACATGCTGACGGTCTGGAACGACTGCATCTGCAACCCGAAGAAGGGCAACGCCCCGATCGGTGACGGGCCGTTCCTGCTGACCAAGTTCGATCGTGGCTCGGGCATCACGCTCGAGAAGAACACGCATGGTTGGTACGGCAAGCCGGCCAAGCTGAGCTCGGTCGTGTTCCGCTTCATCACGAACACGAACTCCGAGATCCAGGCGATCCGTGGCGGCGAGGTAGACGCGATCTATCCGCAGCCGCAGCTCGCTCTCGCCGACCTGAAGGGTCAGGCCGGTCTGCGGATCCAGACACATCTGGGTCTGCAGGAGGAGCACATCGAGATCCAGCAGGGTGCGAAGGGCAATCCGCTGGCGAAGCAGACATGGCTCCGCCAGGCCCTGATCACCGCGCTCAACCGCACCGCTGCGGCCAAGGCCCTGTACGGCACGCTGAACTCGAAGATCGGCGCGCTGAACAGCCTCGTTCGCCTCACGAACGAGCCGGGCTACACACCGCACTTCAAGAAGTGGAACTACAACGTCAACAAGGTTGCCGCGCTGATGAAGGCCCACAACTGCACCAAGGGTTCGGACGGCATCTACTCGTGCAACGGCACCAAGGTGTCGTTCCTGTTCGAGTCGACGGTAGGCAACAAGCTCCGCGAGCTCGCCTTCACGATCTTCCAGGATCAGGCGGCGAAAGCAGGCATCCAGCTGAAGAACGGTTTCGTGCCAGCGGGCACGCTGTTCGGTAGCCACCTGCCGGAGCACAACTTCGACCTCGCGATGTTCACGTACGTGCTCGCGGTCGATCCGCACTACAACGTGAGCATCTTCTCGTGCGGCAGCCCCGGCAACTACGGGGAGTACTGCAACCGCAACGTCACGAAGCTGCTGACGCAATCAGATCAGGAGCTGAACGACGCAAAGCGCGTCAAACTGATCAACAAGGCCGATGCCATCATGGCCAATGACGTCCCGCAGATCCCGCTGTTCCAGCGGGCGACCTACTTCGTCTACAAGTCCAACGTCAAGGGCATGGTCGACAACGCCAGCTCGCAGGGTCCGAGCTGGAATGCCGAGTCCTGGTCGAAGGGCTAAAGGGAACGCAAGGAAGCTAGAAGCGTTCTGAATCACCGGGTCCCGCCCCATGCGAATGGGGCGGGACTCGTTCATAATGAGGCGGTCAGATGCTGACTTACATCATCAGAAGGGTTCTCTACAGCATCCCCGTGCTCGTGGCGACCAGCTTTCTGATCTTCACGTTCGTCTCGATCAGCGGAGACCCGCTGGGCCGACTCCGGGCGAACCCCAACATCACGCAGCAGCAGTTCCACTCGATCGAGCACAGCAAGAACCTCGACCGGCCGATCGTGGTGCGCTACGGGTACTGGGTGAAGGACGCCGTCACGAATCAGTTCGGGACGACACTGTTCGGCCAGCGAAAGATCTGGCCGGATCTGAAGCGGGTGATGGGACACACGCTGCAGTTCGTCCTGACGGCGATCATTCTCTCCGTCCTCATCGGCGTCGCGATCGGCGTTTATTCGGCTTTACGCCAGTACTCCGCGTTCGACTACGCAACGACGACAATCAGCTTCGTCGGCTTTGCAACGCCGGTCTTCTGGCTTGCGCTGATGCTGCAGGTGGTGGTCGTCAACATCTTCTTGAAGTGGCACGTGCGTGTCTTCTATACGTCCGGGCTTTCATCGCCGTTCCCGGGCCACGGCTATCACTGGTTGCTCGACCGGGTTCAGCATCTCGCTCTTCCGGTGATCGCACTCTGCATCCTCGGCGTCGCGGGTTACAGCCGCTACATGCGCGCGTCGATGCTCGAGGTCCTGAACTCCGATTACGTCCGCACGGCACGCGCGAAAGGCCTTATTGAGCGCCGCGTGGTCATGAAGCATGCGTTTCGCAATGCGCTGATTCCCCTGATCACGCTGGTGGCGCTCGACTTCGGCGCGATCTTCGCCGGCGCGATCGTGACCGAGACGATCTTCACCCTCGACGGCATGGGCTTCTACTTCATCAACGCCCTCCAGGCGAGCGATCCGTACCCGGTCATGGCCTGGCTGATGGTCGTCGCCACGATGGTCATCGTGTTCAACCTCATCGCCGACATCCTGTACGGCGTCTTCGACCCAAGGATCCGTTATGACTGATCAACCGCGCGTCCAAGATCCAAATCCCGGCGGGCTTTTCCTGGGACCCGATGTCGAGCTCGACGTGCCCGCCGGGGGAGGCCAGATGGTCGACCGCGCGGTGCCGGCGGATTCCAGCGAGCTCACCTACGAGTACGGGCTCGAGATCGAGGCCCGCAGTCAGTGGGGCTACGCGCGTAAACGGTTCTTCCGCCACCGCTTGGCGCTCGTGAGCGTGATCGTCCTCGCCGTCATCTTCGGTGCGGGGATCTTCGCCAACTACATCGCGCCCTATTCGTACAAGGAGATCCCGTACGTCACCATCGCGGGGACGAGCGTGATCGACACGAGCCAGATCCTTGCCCACCCGAGTCGGCAGCATCTGTTCGGGACGGACTCTGCGGGCCGTGACACCTTCAGCCGCACGCTCTACGGCATTCGCACCTCCGCGCGTGTCGGCATCTTCGTCGGCCTCCTCTCGACGCTGATCGGCACGATCATCGGAGGGCTCGCAGGCTTCTACGGCGGCTGGTCCGACAACCTGCTGATGCGAATGACCGACCTGTTCCTGACCTTACCCCTGCTCGCGGTCTTGCTGACCGCGTCGAAGTTCCTCGACAGCAGCACGCCGACCACTCTCGCGATCCTCATCGCCTGTCTGATCTGGACCAGTATCGCGCGCATCGTGCGCGGGGTATTCCTGTCCCTGCGCGAGAAGGAATATGTCGAGGCGGCGCGCGCGGCCGGGGCCGGCGACCTGCGGATCATGCTTCGCCACATGATCCCGAACTCGGTCGGTCCGATCGTGGTGGCGGCGACGCTGACGATCGGAACAGCGATCGCGCTCGAGGCGACGCTCTCGTTCCTCGGCTTCGGCATCCGCCCGCCCACGCCGGCACTCGGCGCCCTGCTCGACGAGGGTCAGGAGGCAGGGCTCGATAAGTGGTGGCTCGTCACCTATCCGGGCCTCCTGATCGTGATCATCATCCTCTGCATCAACTTCATCGGTGACGGGCTCCGCGACGCCCTCGATCCGACCCAGCGCCGCGTCCGTGCCTGAACCGCTTCTCTCGATCCGGGACCTCGTCGTCGAGTTCTCCACGGAGGACGGCGTCGTCCAGGCCGTGGACGGGATCAGCTACGACCTCTATCCCGGAGAGACGCTCGGAATCGTGGGGGAGTCTGGCTCCGGCAAGAGCGTCAGCACCATGTCCCTCCTTGGGCTCATCCCCCAGCCGCCCGGGAAGGTCGTTCGGGGCGAGGCCCTCTTCAAGGGAACCGATCTCCTCAAGATCTCGAAGAAGGAGCTCCGGCACATCCGGGGCAACGAGATCGCCCTCATCTTCCAGGATCCGATGACCTCGCTGAACCCCGTGCTGAAGATCGGGGCGCAAATCGACGAGGCGATCAGGACACATCATCCTGATGAGAAGGACGCCCGGATCAAGGAGCGCAGCATCGAGCTCCTACGGACTGTCGGCGTCCCGAATCCGGACCGTCGCTACGAGCAGTACCCGCACGAGTTCTCCGGCGGCATGCGCCAGCGCGCGATGATCGCGATGTCGATCGCCAATTCTCCGTCGGTGCTGATCGCCGACGAGCCGACGACGGCTCTCGACGTGACGATTCAGGCGCAGATCCTCCAGGTGCTGAAGAAGGCTCAAGACGAGACGCACGCCGCGACGATCCTGATCACGCACGACCTCGGCCTCATCGCGGAGCTCGCCGACCGCGTGGTCGTCATGTACGCGGGCAAGATCGTGGAGCTCGGAGACGTGCACACGATCTTCGAGTCCCCACGCCACCCGTACACGGTCGGCTTGATGGAGAGCCTGCCGAAGCTGAACGCCGATGACGACTGGCTCCGGCCGATTCCCGGTCAGCCTCCGAGCTTGATCAGCCGACCCCCGGGCTGCCCCTTCCACCCGCGGTGCTTCCTCTCGCAAGGACGACTCCGCTGCCGTGAAGAGGAGCCGCCGCTGCGACCGATCGGCGGCTCGGCGCATCTGACCGCGTGTCATTTCGCCGAGGAGCTCGAGGGCCACACCGGGCCGCTGGTCGAGTCCGTGGGCGCGGGAGTCTGAGCTGAGCGAAACAGTCGTCACGGAGGCGGTTCACGAGCGAGCCGAGGAGGGCCGCGAGATCCTCCGCATCGAGGGTCTCGTCAAGCACTTCCCGATCACGGCCGGAATCTTCAAGCGCCGCGTCGGCCAGGTTCATGCAGTCGACGGCGTCGATCTCTCGTTGCGCGCAGGCGAGACCCTGGGCCTGGTCGGGGAGTCCGGTTGCGGCAAGACGACTCTCGGGCGGACCGTGATCAAGCTTCTACCGCCGACCGACGGGAAGCTCATCTTCAACGGCCAGGACATCACGAACTGGAGCCGCCGCCGCATGCGCGACGTGCGCCGCGAGCTGCAGATCGTCTTCCAGGATCCGTACGCGTCCCTCAATCCACGCATGACGGTGCGCGAGATCGTGGCGGAGCCGCTGCGCGTGCACGGTCTCTACAAGGGGCGTGAGGGCCGCCGCCGGATCGACGAGCTCCTGCGCACTGTGGGCCTGAGCCCTGAGCACGCGAATCGGTTCCCACACGAGTTCTCCGGTGGGCAGCGCCAGCGCATCGGCTTCGCCCGTGCGCTCGCCCTCAACCCTCAGATGGTGATCCTCGACGAGCCCGTCTCTGCGCTGGACGTGTCGATCCGCGCGCAGGTCGTCAACCTTCTCGAGTCACTGCAGCGCGACTTCGGTCTCACGTATCTCTTCATCGCCCACGACCTCTCGCTCGTCCGTCATATCTCCGACCGCGTCGCCGTGATGTACCTCGGAAAGGTCGTCGAGATCGGGACGAGGGACGACATCTTCGAGCGCCCGTCGCACCCGTACACGCAGGCGCTGCTGTCGGCGATCCCGATCGAAGATCCGGCGCACCGCGGCCGGCGAAAGCGCATCGTGCTCGAGGGCGACGTTCCGAACCCGGCGAACCCACCGTCCGGCTGCCGGTTCCGCACCCGCTGCTGGAAGGCACAGCCGATCTGCGCCGAGGAGGAGCCCGCGCTGATCGACCGGGGGCAGGGGCATCCGAGCGCCTGTCACTTCGCCGAGATCGACAAGCCGCTCGACATTATTCAACCCGCGGCGAGCTGAGACGGGCCCGGTGAGGCGCGGACTTCTTCTGGTCGCGCTTCTCGGGTCGAGCCTCGCACTGACGCCGAATGGGTACGCAGAACCGGTGACGGGGCCCCAGCACGTCCTCGTCGTCCTCGCCACCTGGGGACCGCAGCCGTTCACGCGAGCCGACGTCCAGAGCGCCGTCTTCGACCAGACGGATGCCTTCTACCGGTCCGAGTCGTACGGAACGGTCTGGTTGACCGGCACGGTGACTCCCTGGCTACAGGCCTTTGCCGGCCCGGTGAGCTGCTCGGTGCCGGCAATCCGGACGGCTGCCGACGCAGCGGCGAAACGTGCGGGCTTCGACGTGTCGTCGTACGAGCGCGTGATCTATGTCCATCCGAACGCGGGCTGTCCGTGGTCGGGTGCCACGTTCGCGCGAACCGTGGCGCTGAACGGCGTCATCTCGCGCCGCGTCATCGCGCACGAGCTCGGTCACACCTTCGGCCTACCGCATGCGAATGCGACCGACTGCCGCCGCCACGCGGTGGGGTGCGACGCACTCGAGTACGGAGACCCGTACGACACGATGGGGAGCGGTGTCGGTGACTTCGGCGCGAAGGCCAAGGTCGACCTGGGCTGGATCAAGCGCATCGGCAGGCCGGCTGCCAAAGGGGTGTACACACTCGCTCCGCTCGAGACACATTCGACTCGTCCTCAGGTCTTCATCGTCACGACGGCGAGTGACCAGTACTGGATCGAGGACCGCAGCAAGCCGGCACTGAACGAAGCAGGCGCGCAGGTCGCAGGCGCCGGGGTGATCCTGCACCTGAGCGCGAGCCCGGACCTTCGCGGAGGGCCTGCCTCCGACTTCCCGAGGAACCTCCTCATCAGGAATCCGGCGAAGCGCGGCCGCCCCGAGCTTCGCCCCGGCGACAAGTTCGTCTATCCCGGCGCGTTCAGGTTGACGGTGCTCAAACCGTCCTCGGCCGGAGCGCGCTTCCGGTTCGCCTGGACCGACACGGTCCCGCCGAAAGCGCCCCGGTTCTCCGCCTCGATCGTCGACGGCAGGGTTCGCGTCACGTGGGAGGACGCGGTCGAGACGGGAAGCGGCGTCGCTCACTACGACGTCACGGTCGACCGCGGCGCAGCGATCCGCTTCGGCGCCGACCTGACGCAGGAGCCGATCGTGGTAGGGCGAGCGCTGCCGGGGCAGCACACCGTCAGAGTGGTCGCGGTCGACCGGGCCGGCAACCGCAGCCGTCCGGCCGTCCGCCGCATCGAAACCCAGTAAAGCCAACTGCAAGCGGGAAAAGGCGTCCAACTACGTGCACATGCGGACTCGCCTCCTGCTGATCGCGGCGGCTTTGCTGCTGCTCCTGCTTCCTTCGCCGGCTGCCGCCGGACCGCCGCCGGGCGGGATTCGGCTGGACGAGAGCTACGGGCAGTCGACGACGTATCTCTCGCGCTGCAGCCTCCTGCGCAAGGAGGTGATCTGGAATTGCTACGTCACACGCCTCTTCGCCGACGTCGAGAAGTCCAATGACCCGGCGCACGAGTTGCCGAGGATCGACAAGAAGGTGCGCGCCGGCGGCGGCTATCTGATGGGCAACTGCCACATGATGATGCACGTGGTCGGCCGCATGTACGCGCGGGCTCACCACGTGACACTGGCGAACCTCCAGCGCTACCTGCCGCGGTCGAATGACCCGGGCTGCTCGGCCGGCTTCGGCATGGGAATGGTGATGACACTCGGCGCGCAGATCGGACGACTGGGTCCCGACGGCGCAGTGCAGCTGTGCCTACGCGCGCCGACCCGCTTCCGGTCGTACACCTGTATTCACACGCTCGGTCACGCGTACATGCGGCTGTACCACGAGCAGTTGAAGTTCGGCATTCAGGCCTGTCGCGCCCTTCCTGCGCAGCAGGCACCCGACTGTGCCCAGGGGGCCTACCACGACTACTGGCTGGGGATCGCCGGACGCGACAACGCAAAACGCCAACGCAACGCGGTGACCACGGCAAGGGTGCTCTGCAGCCGTGCGATCCCGAGTTTCGTCAGGCCGTGCTGGTATCGCTACTTCCTCGAGCTGCCGCCGAAGAAGGCGCCCGAAAATGCTGCCGGCGTCCGCGGGCTGTGCGTGGGGCTGTCCGGCGAGCAGCGCGTCGGCTGCATCGCCGCCGCAGCGCTCGTCACGTCTCCGGATCCGTTCGCCCAGCTGCGCATCTGCGCGCGGCTTCGCGGTGCCGACAGCGTGAGCTGTCTCTATGGACTCAACGTCCAGAACCTGGCTGAAGACCGCGGAGCCATGCGGGTCAAGCTGATCGAGGGCTGCTCGAAGCTCACTGCGAAGGGCCGCATTCCCTGTTACAAGTGGCTCGGGACAGCGCTGGCAGTGGTCACCAACGGCCGCTTCGCAGACCGTGCCTGCCCCTTCATCAATGCGGCAGGCCGTGCCCCCTGCCTGGCTGGAGCGCGGCGGATGAACGATGCCCTCGTCAGCTTTAGCTAAAGCTTTTAGGCGATAAGACGAAGAAATGGCTAACTTCTCCTAGGTCAAGCCGTCAGAATTGGGGTGAGAGACGCTATGGGGCAGATTTCTTCGATCCTCGATTGTGAGCGCGTACGCGAGTCTGTCTCGGCGTCCGTGGACGACGAGCTTTCGCCGGCCGA
>DATMZV010000065.1:0-10498 GCA_035573355.1 Gaiellaceae bacterium
CGACCGGGAAACACAGATTGAGCAGTTGGTTCCACAGGCCGGTGAGGGTCAGAGCACGCGCGATGTCGCGCGTGGCGAAACCCCAGCTACGCAGGATCCCGTACGCCCCCGCCAATCCGGCTGCGGCCCCACCGGGAACGACGATGGACAGTGCGGCTGATGCCTGGGTCAACTTCATCGCCGGGATGAACGAGAGGCCCGGGAGCGCGATCATCCACGGCGGCGCGAACGTGACGAGGTTGAGCACCGTCGCGGCGAGCAGAGCGCAGATCCATGGCCAGGACAGGCCCTTGACCACCTCCCAGACCTCCCCATAGTTGGCGATCGTCGGCAGGAAATAGACGAAGGTCGCGACAATGAGGCCGACGCCGACTACGCCCAGGGCGATTCGGCGGATCAGGGGACCTCGCGACGTTCGCGTCATCGTTCGCCCATCGATCGCGGGGGCTTTGCTGCCATTCCGATGTCGACGCTACCCCCGACCGGCAGCACGCGGATCTCGACCTCGGGCATGAGCTCGGCGGCCAACCGTGCGAATTGTTCCGCCGGCTCCCTCAAGACGAGCGGGTCGCGACTGAGGCCGAGGCGGCGATAGGTCCCCCAGTGGATCGGAACGGCAATCCGCGGACGGAGCAAGCTGAGCGCCTCCGCTGCGCCACGTGGGTCGAGGTGTCCGGACGGCAGCCTCGGCCCCCAGCCTGCGACAGGCAGGAGCGCAACGTCGAGGTGGTCGGTGATCGAGCCCATGCCCGCGAAGAGATCGGTGTCGCCCGCGAAGTAGATGGACGAGGAGCCCGAGACGAGAAAACCGATCGCGGGCGTCTCGACGCCGAACGGCCCGCGCCGGCTTTCGTGCTCGGCATGCGTCGCGCGAACGGTTGCACCGCCTATCTGCGTTTCCTCGCCGGGCTCGACCTCGATCACGTGACTGAAGCCACGTCGCCGGAGCCAGGAGCCTGCGCCGCGCGGAACGACGAACTGCGAGGAGCGCCGGAGTGGTTGAAGTGAAGGGACGTCGAGGTGGTCGTAGTGGACATGTGAAATCAGCACCACATCGACGAGGCGAGGGTCGAACCGCAAAGCCTCTCCTACCCGCCGTAAATGGAACATTCGCCCACGTCCAACCGGGTCGGTCAGCAGGCGGACCCCCTCGAGCTCCAGGAGGACCGTGCTGTGACCGAGCCAGGTGAGACGCTCGCCCGTCTCGCGCTCCGGTCGACTCGGCGTCAACTCCTCGTCGGCGACGGACACTGGGCCGGTCGCTCGCGCTAGTTGTACGTCGGTCCGAGGGATGCCCGCTCGCCCCTCGAGCTGGCGAGTCGAATGAGCCTGGCAGGCGGCGAGTCGACGACGATGCTCGAGCGAATCGAGAGATCGGACCTGACCCGCACGAGCTCGCCCGATTCGAGCGGCCTCCACCCTCGGGCGTCGTCCAGCCGCTCGCTCGCCACCACGACCGAGGGGTAACGATGGAGGTCCGGAACGTGCACTCGCAACGTCCCGCTCACCTGGTGCAGATCGCGACCGTGGCCACCGCCGGCCTCGCGCTCGAGCACAAAGAGCCGATTCGTCTCGGGGTAGCGAAAGGCCCAGAGCTCGTCTGCCGTAGCGAGCACGAAGTTGATCGAATACACGGGAAGGTGCCGGGCGATCCACCCGACGGCCGCCGAGATCCCGGCGCCGATGCTGGCACGCGCGCGGATCTCCTTCGCAATGAGCGCGAAGTAGCGCTCCGAGTCGGTGTCGCCTCCGACGAAGCGCATGTCACGTCCGACTTCCGCCTCGAGCACTTCCAGATCTCGAATCATGCCGTTGTGTGCAAAGAGCATTCCGTCCAGCGCGAACGGGTGCGTGTTCTCGGTCGTCCGCTCGCCGGTGGTGGCGTAACGGATGTGCGACACGAACGTCGTGGAGCTCACGTGCTTCGCCCCTCGCGTCACCGCCGGATCCTGGTAGGCAGCGAGAGGCTCCTTGTCGATAACCGCGCCGGCTACGGGTGCGAAGTATCCGAGCCCGGTCCCGTCAGGATTCCTGAGGCTCTGCTCCAGCAGCGAGTCCGGGGCCTCGAGGAGCCAGAAGCTCGCATGCACACGTTGAGGCGACGCGATGAGGCCGAACAGCCTGCACATGGCTAACTCACTCTCGACGGCACCGCCGGCAGGTGCGACCGCTGAGCCGCACCCCACAGGACGGACACCGGCGCGGTTCGGCGCGCGCGCTCAGCATCCCGGTACCTAAGCCGAGGAAGGTCATGATGAGACCGATTCCGATCGACAGCGTGAGGACCACCGTCAACCCGCCGGAAACTCGCGAACGTGCGGGTGATCAGTTGCGACCAATCCGGGGAACACCCCCTCGCTTCCCATTTCGAGTAACCAGAGCGTCGCGTGACCGCGCCCCCGGCACATCACCCCGACGGGATGAGCGCGATCAGCTCTCCCGGCCGGCGTCGGCGGCGTCGCCACGCCGGTCGGCCTCGACCAGCCCTTCGCGAACCGCCCAGAGCGCCGCCTGAGTGCGAGAGTGGAGACCGAGCTTGCTCAGGATGTTCGAGACGTGCGTTCTCGCCGTTCGTTCGCTGATGCCGAGCTCAGCGGCGATTTCCTTGTTCGCCTTGCCGGCGCCGACGACGCGAAGAACCTCGAGCTCGCGAGCAGTCATCCTCGCGGCAGGATCGTCTCGCGGGGCGGCACGCAGGCGTCCCATCAGACGGCGTGCGATGGCGGGATCGAGCTGGAGCTCGCCACGATGAGCTGCGCGGATCGCCGAGACGACCTCTTCGGCCTCTGCGTCTTTGAGGAGATACCCGGCTGCGCCGGCGTCGAGCGCGGCGTGCACGCGGACCTCCTCGCCAAAGGAAGTAAGTGCCACCACTTCGACATCGCGGTAGCGGGTACGGATTTCACGGGTCACGGCGATCCCGTCCGGTGGCGCCATTTGAAGATCCATCAGGACTACATCGGGTAGGCGCTCCTGCGCGTCGAAGTCGGCAAGCAATTCGAGCGCGCGGATTCCTCCATCCGCGTCTCCGACGAGTTCGAGATCCGGCTCACCCTCGAGAAAGGCGACGAGTCCGCGACGCACGACGGCGTGGTCGTCGACGACGAGCACGCGAATCCGCTCAGTCTCGAGCGTCATCGTGCTGTTCCTCGCCCAGAGGAACCTCGACACGAATGACGGTGCCGCCTCCCAGCATGGTCGTGATCGTCAAGAGTGCGTCGATCTCGGCCGCTCTGCTCCGCATGGACTCGAGGCCGTAATGGCCGGTTGGGGTCGCAGCGGGATCGAACCCGCAGCCGTTGTCATCGATCTCGACGCACAGCTGTCCGGGTCGTTCGTCGACCCGTACGATCGCCCGGCTCGCTCGAGCGTGCCTCGCCACATTGGTCAGTGCCTCCCGCCCGATCCCGAACAGTTGAGTTTCGACCTGCGTGGTCAGGGCCAGACGATGGTCGGGGCCCTCAACACGGATTTTCACACTGTCCTGTGCACTGAGGATCTCGGCATGCCTGGTGAGCGCGGCGACGAATCCGTCAGAGACCGCCTCGCTCCCGAGCTCGAAGATGAGTGCGCGCATCTCGCCTTGAGCGCTGCGTGTGAGCTCTCCGATCGCGCTCAGCTCCCGGCCGAGTGCACCGGCGCTGTCGCCGTCCTGGCGCGCGAGAGCTCTCTCCGCCGTGCGCGTGTGCAGCATCGTCGAGAACAACGCCTGGGAGACGGAATCGTGTAGCTCGCGCGCGATTCGGTGGCGCTCCTCCAGCGCGCGCTCTCCTTCACGGATACGTGCGGCGACCAAGTCCGAGGTGGATCTCCTGCGCTCCGCGACGACGGCGCTCAAGAACAGCGTGGTGAGCGCTGCCACCAAGATGTACAGCTGCGTGCTCAGCACCCTCTCGTCGATCTGATGCTTGAAGAACGCCCCTTGCTCGTGCGCGGTGATTCCGATCGCCAGCACAGCGGCGATCGCAGTGGAGAGTGCGGCGATGGCAGGGCCGAAGCGGAACGCAGCCCAGATCAATGCCGGGAAGACCATGTAGGTCACCGCCTCGTTGATCGAGACCGAGACGACGGCAAGGACGATCACGGCCGCGAGCAGCAACACCCCTTCCCACGTAGCGAGTCTGCGCCAGGTCGCCTTGGGAGCCCTTGCCCAGGTGACGATGAGCGGGAAGGCAACGAGCGCACCGGCCGAGTCGCCGAGCCACCATGTTCGCCAGAAGGTAGGCACCTCGGAGTGCGTGATCGCGCCCCCGGCGAGTATCGAGATGGTGCCCACCGTCGCGCTGATCGCGGTCGCCGTGCCGAGAGCGAGCAGCATCCCGCCCACCTGATCCGTCCGGTCGAGCGCAGCGCGCCTGCCGATCAGCTTACGAAGCAGGAGAGCGCCGACGATGACCTCGGCCATGTTTCCGGCCTGCTGGCCGATCAGGCTTCCGACGGGCAACCCGCTGTTCGCGGCAAGCAGCTCGCCGTTGATGATCAGCTCGCCGAGGAAGATTCCCGGCCAAAAGCGGATTCCAGCGAGGTAGAGGGCGGCGATTCCCAATCCCGCGGGCGGCCAGATCGCCGAGACGGAGGCCGTGTAGTGCAGTGCCTGGGCTCCCTTGGCCACCGCGACATACGCAAGCGCCAAAGCAAGGACTCCGGCGAGGTAGCGAGCAGCCTCTGCTCGGCGCGCGGCACCCACGGGGTCAGAGAAGGACTCGCGGCTCAGCGCTGCGTGGGTTTCTGTACTCGTCATGCCTCCCGGCAAGAGGCTACGTCAACAGCTTCATGATTCACGTTAGCGCTAAATAAAGCCCTAGGCCAAATGACGTAGAGCCACCGGCGACAACTGTCGTGGCGGAAACAGCCCATGCGTCCGATGCGATGGGCCTTCCGCGACTGCGATGCTGGGCGAGCCGTCAGTGGTGCGAGGTGAGGAAGGGCCATGGACCCGCACCAATTCCAATTCCATAGAGCTTCAGACGACAGGTGACCCCGTGCTTTCTTCGAGACCCAGCCAGCCTCACGATCGAGCGCGCGCGCCGAGTCGCTCTCGCTTGATCATGGAAGGCTCGGCCCAACATCTCCGTGTCCTGATCGCCAACGAGCGGCAGGATCGCCTGGCTGTGGTCGCACCGCTCGTTTCCTCGCTCGGCCACGAGGTCATCGCGCGTGAGATCAGGGCGGACGAGGTCGGAGACCTGACGAAGCGCATTCAGCCGGACGTCGCGCTCGTGGGAGTCGGACACGACGTGCCCCACGCCCTGCGGCTGATCGACGCCATCGTGAAGGAGTCCGCCTGCCCTGTAATCGCCATTCTCAGCGCAGCAGACGATGGGTTCGTCAGAGAAGCGGCCAAGCTCGGCGTCTTTGCGTACATCGTCGACGACGATCCGGCGACGTGGCAGAACATGATGGAGATCGTCCTACGTCGATTTGCCGAGTACCAGAGCCTGGAGGGGGCATTCGGGCGACGCGCGATCATCGAGCGCGCAAAAGGGATCCTGATGGAACGTCACAAGATTCGTGAAGACGCGGCGTTTTCGTTGATCCGCGACGAGGCACGCAGGTCCAACCGGCGAGTCGTCGATGTGGCGGAAGCGCTTCTCGACGGTCACGCACTGCTGCCACCTCGGTCGTAGACCGGTGGAAGCACGTAGATATGTAGAGGTGGTGACACCCTTGACATCCGTCGCCCGCGGCAGCGAAGATGGACTCGCGAGCATGCTCAGACCACCGCAAGCTCGTGGGTCCGGCCCGAACCCCCGGCGGACATGCAAGCCCCGATTCTCCCGGGGACGCCGCCACTGAGGGAGCTTGATGTCTGTCTCGAAGGCTCGACTTGCCAACGCGTCTCCTGCGGCGGCAACGGCTAAGAAGACGCGACGCCCGTCCGCCCGAGACACGGCGGGGCAGAGCGCACGGGAGTCGCTGAAGCGCTCGCCGGCGCCGCCGTTCGACGTGGTCGAATCGAAGATTCACGTGCCGTCGCTCCGCTCCGGCACCGTCTCCAGGACCGCGCTCGTCAACCGGCTGCGCGCAACGGCTGAACCGATTACGATCTTGACCGCTCCGGCGGGGTATGGGAAGACCACGGTTCTGGCGCAGTGGGCGGTACGCGACTCGCGTCCCTTCGCATGGATTTCGTTGGACGAGCGTGACAACGATCCGATCGTTCTCCTCAGA
The DNA here is from genome assembly GCA_035573355.1 of Gaiellaceae bacterium. GTDB lineage: Bacteria > Actinomycetota > Thermoleophilia > Gaiellales > Gaiellaceae > 3-1-20CM-4-69-9. The sequence goes on from DATMZV010000065.1 coordinate 6,172, forward strand.
CACGTTGCCCTCGCGCTTCATGGGATCGAGCCGCTGGTACCAAGTGCGCTCGACACCCTTGCAGCCCCGGGCGCTTCCATCTGGACGTCCGCGGTACCGCGGCTCGGGTCGGCCCTCGCCGAATTCAACCAACCCGTCGTGCTCGTCCTCGACGATACGCACCTCCTCCGCTCGCGCGAAGCATTCGATGCAGTGTTGACGATTGCGCAGCACGGTCCCGAAGGCTCGCTGCTCGTGCTTTCCGGCCGTGCCTCGCCGAAGCTCCCGGTCGCCGCCTTGCGCGGCCGTGGCCAGCTTTCGGAGATCGGGGTCGACCGTCTCGCGCTGAGCCCGAACGAGGCGCAACTACTGCTGCGCGCGACCAGCGCGGACCTGAGCCTTGCGACCGTGTCCGGGCTGGTCGACCGCTGCGAGGGCTGGCCCGCCGCTCTCTACCTGGCTGCGCTCGCACTGCGGGAGGAGCACGACCGGGAACAAGACGTCGAGGCTGCAATCCAGTTCAGCGGCGACGATCGGCATATGGCCGACTACCTCCGCTCCGAATACCTCGCACAACTACGCCCCGGTGCGCTTCGATTCCTGCGGCGAACCTCGGTGCTCGAGCGAATGTGCGGCTCTCTGTGCGATGCCGTACTCGACGACGAGGGTTCGGCCCGCGAGCTCGAGAAGATCGAAAGGTCAAACCTGTTTCTGGTGCCACTCGACCACCAGCGTGAGTGGCACCGCTACCACCACCTCTTCCGCGACTTGCTCCAACGCGAGCTTGCCGAGCGCGAGCCGCAGCTCGTCCCCATCTTGCACAGGCGCGCCGCAGACTGGTACGAGCTGCACGGCGATCCCGAGTCTGCACTCGAGCACGCGTTGGCCGCCGGCGACCTCGACCGCGTGGCGTCGATCGTCACGGAGATCGCGCTGCCGACGTACTACGGAGGTCGCATCGCCTCGGTCGAAAGATGGCTGTCGCACTTCGAACAGGAGGGTCTGCTCGAGCGCTATCCCGGTGTCGCCCTCCAGGGCGGGTGGGTCCACGCGATCGGAGGGCGGGCGGCCGACGCGCAACGCTGGCTCGACGCCGCCGAGCGGGGGACGTTCAAAGGAACGCTTTTGGACGGTTGCACCACGCTTCGGCCCTGGATTGCGGTGCTGCGTGCGGCGCTCTGCCGCGACGGCGTCTACCAGATGCTCGCGGACGCGGAGTCCGGGCTCGCGGGGCTTCCCCCCGACAGCCTGCTGCGGCCGACCGCGCTGCTTTTGCTCGGATCGGCGCATGTGCTTCTGGGCGAAGACGAGCGGGGAGATGCGTTTCTCAGGAGCGCAGCGGCCGAAGCCGACCGCCTCGGTGCAACGGACACCCGCATGGTCGCGATCAGCGAGCGCTCCCTGATCGCCTCAGCCCACGACGATCCAGCGGCAGGTCAAACACTGGCTCTCCAGGCACAGGAACTGGTTGACCATGCTCACGTCGATCAGTACGTCACGAGTGCGATCGCCCTCGCAGTGGCAGCACGTGCTGCGCTTCGGCACGGCCGCTGGGATCAGGCGCGAGCCCATCTGGCCGAAGCCGAGCGGGTTCGGCCTTTGCTGGGACAGGCGCTGTTCCCCTGGCTCACCCTCCAGGCGCAGCTGGAGCTCGCGCGCGCCTACCTCGCCCTCGGGGACCCTCGAGCGCACACGCTCGTGACGGAGATCCGCGACGTGCTGGACGAGCATCCTCACCTCGGAGTCCTCGCTGACCAGGCCGATGAGCTGGAGGCCGATCTCCGGGGCATGCCCGAGCACGGTAACGGCGCGGCCGCCGGGCTCACCGGGGCCGAGCTTCGACTGCTGCCGCTCCTCTCGACCCATCTCTCGTTCCGTGAGATCGGCGAGGAGCTGTTCGTCTCCCGGAACACCATCAAGACCCAGGCAATCTCGGTGTACCGGAAGCTAGGCGTGTCCAGCCGCAGCGACGCGATCGACCGCGCCGCGCTGCTCGGGCTCGTCGACACGACCAGGCGCCCGGTCTGAATTTCACCCGCGCGGGGTGATGCCCGTGGCGGCTGCGGCCGCTCGAATAGGTCTGTTGCCGTGCAAAAGCACGAGATCACTCTGTGCAAGATTGCGATCGCCGACGACAAGTTCGTCGAGGAGGTCATGTCGAATGACCAGGCGAACCTGACCGCCTCGACTCTGGACGCGAAGGCGCACGCCCTCGTCCGGCTCGGGACGCTCATTGCCATCGACGCGGAGGCCCCCGCATACATGTGGACGCTCCAGGCTGCGCGGCGCGCAGGCGCCTCGGACGATGAGTTGGTCGGCTGCCTGCTGGCGGCGTTGCCGACACTCGGAGTTGCGCGAATCGTGTCTGCCGCGCCCAAACTGGGTCTTGCGATGGGATTCGACGTCCTGAGCGCGCTCGAAGCCCACACCTGACCTCAACCAGCTGGGGGAAGAGCTCGTCGACGCCCCTAGACGGCAGCAGAAGACGGGTCAGGCAGGGGCGGTGTGACAGTCGCTCCATCGGCCTGGGCGGCGACCTCCGCACGAGCGCGGCCGAGGCTCGCCGTGATGTGGACGGCCGCCGACAGGAGCGGCGCGGCGAGGATCAGGCCAATCGTTCCGAAGATGCAGCCGCCGGCGATCGTGACGACGAGAACGACCAGTGGGTTGAGCTGGAGGGCCGAGCCCATCGCAAACGGCTGGACGAGGTTCTGCAGCAGACCGTTGGCGAGCAGGACGATGAGCAGCATGAGCAAGGCGGTAGTCGTTCCGCTTGCCCCTAGCGCGATCACGACCGCGAATGCTCCCGCGATGACGGCGCCGAGGTAGGGAATGTACGCAGTCACGAACGTGACCACTGCGATCGTCCCGGCGAGAGGCACGCCGAGCAGGAGCGCTCCGATTCCAACGACCACGCCGTTGAAGGCGGAGACGATCGTCACCCCCCGGAAGTAGCCGCGCAGTGAGGTGATGACACCGCCTGTAATCGTCCGCGCGATCGGTTCGGGAAGACCGAGATGACGGTCCACCCACGCACGCAGCGATGGGCCGTCCTTGAGGAGGAAGAACAGGCTCAGAACGGCGAGCGAAAGCCCGAATATGACAGACGTCAGACCCCTGATCCCGTCGATGACACCTTTGGTGAGCGTGGAGATGATGTTGGGCACGTCCGCCTTCACCGAAGAGTTGGCACTCGACGCGCCCGACTTGTCGACTCCTGCGCTCGTCAGCCATCCTTGCGCTTTGTCGGCGGCCGCACTCGCGTGTTTCCCGATCTCCCCTTCCTGACCGGTGATGCCGCTGATCACGATCACGACGATGAAGACGCCGAGCGCCACGAATCCGAGTAGCACGATGACGGCAGCGGCGGCACGCGGCATGTGCGTCGCAAGCTTTGCAACCAGCGGCATCGCAACTGTCGCGACGATTGCCGCGGCAACTACAGGCCCTACGATCGTGTAGGTCGTGGCTAGCAGCCAGATCACTCCGCCGAGGAGCGCGAAGACGCCGACGAGCAGCCAGGAAGCCCGACCGAGGTCACGGAGCCAACGCGGCGGGGAGAAGACCGTCGAGAGGGCCTCGAGCTGGATGACGCCTATGTCGGTTCCGTCGGGCGTGGCCGCGATGCCGTCGTCCTTGTGTCCGCGGTGCTTCGGGAGGCGCACTCTCACGGCCTTCTCCTTCGAACTAGGACGGCTTTCTCCTTCGAACTGCGAACGCGCGCGGACCAGCTGCACTCGGCGGCCGCCCGAAGTCGGCTGCGGAGCTTGCCGCAACTAACGCGACCGCGATGTCGCCCCTACGACACGCCGCGGTCGCGCACGCCGTCGTCGACGGCATGTCAGTTCTCGTCTGCCTGGCGATCACGATCCGCGCGCTTCAAACGGCGCGCAGGCGCGAGCCTGCGTACACGGCCAGCCCGTAGATGACGAGAAGGTCCACCGTGAACATCGCGATCGCCCACCAGGGATAGGCCGGCAAGAACAGCAACTGGCCGATCGCATTCACGCCGGCCGCCGCGATCCCGAACCAACGGGCGAACTCGCTGCCTGCGAAGAGCGCAGCGGAGGCAATCAGCAGGATGATCCCGAGGAGCAGCATGATCCAGCCCCAGGTGTTGAGGTTTCCGAACACGAGGACCGAATGGCCCGTATAGACCCGGGAGGAAGAGATCGCGAGGATGCCGGCGATCGAATTCCAGATCCCGGCGAGCCCGAGCATCACCGAGGCGAATGTCACCCAACCGAGACCGCTCGGAGCCTCGAGGTCAGAAGGCACGGCGTAGTAGCGGCCCTGAGGCTCATAGTCCTGCGCCGTCCTCATCTCGCCTGCTCCCTCCTCGTAGCGA
>DATMZV010000066.1:0-24683 GCA_035573355.1 Gaiellaceae bacterium
GAGGCGGCGCTGGGCCACCGGGCAACCGCGCTGCGAGAGCTGCATCGGGCGGCGCAGCTGAACCCGAGCGAGGACGTGATCACCCAGGTGACGCGGCAGGTCCTCGAAGGACGGCCGGTCGACCGCGGGCGGATCGACCGACTCTTCGCGGAGCGCGTTCGCACGAGAGTGGGTCCGTAAAAGATTTTGTACTTGCCAAAAAATATCCCTCGAAAACATTGACGAGCCTGGCATCGACAACTACCCTCCAGGAGGGGATTTATCCAAGGTCAGAGGGTTTGGGAGGACGTTGATGAAGCTGCGGTATTTCTTTGGGGCGGTGGTTGTGCCTTGCGCTTTGGCGCTTGCTCCTGCGGCACTTGCAGCAGGATCGGTCAAAGCCGGATACGGGGGCGGGGCCGGAGTTCAGGACGAAGTGCAGGCGGCCGGCGTTGCAGCCGGTGGCAGTCTGCCTTTCACGGGCCTCGATCTAGCTCTGCTCGTTGCCGGCGGGTTGATCTTGCTGGTCATGGGCATGTTCCTGCGGCGCGCGGCGAAGCGCACTACCTAGCAGAGCCGCGAACATGATCGGCTCCTGACGGGCGGCCAATGTGTCGGTCCTAGACCCAACCTCTGACTCGGCGGCCATCCCGGCCGTTGCAGCGCCGCGGCCGGAACCCCGGCGCGCGCACCTCACTGCTCGCCGGTGGCTTGCCCTTGCGCCGCTCGCCGACGCCCTCGTGCTGGCCCTCGCCGTCGTCCTCGAGCGGCTCGGAGGCCGTTATGTCGGGGCAGACTCGCTTTCCATCGCCTGGATGGTCGGATTCCCCCTGATCGTTATCACCCTGCTGGCGAGCCGAGGCTTTTACCGGGAGCGCCTGCGTCTGCAGTTGCTCGATGAGATAGGCACGATCGCCGGAGCGACGGCGATCGCTTCGATGATCACGATCACCTTGCCGGTGATCGCCGGGGCGAGCACTGCAAGTGTCCCCGCGCAGGGGGTCAGGCTCTGGCTCTTCGCGACGGTCTACCTCGTCGCGAGTCGTGCCTCGATCGTCTCGTCGATCGTCGCCTCGAGAATGTCAGGGGTCGCACCGACTCCCACGTTGATCGTCGGCGCAGGCTCGGTCGGGCAGATCCTTGCGAAACGGTTGATCGAGCATCGCGAGATCGGCCTCAAACCGATTGGCTTTCTCGACAAGGATCCGCTTCAGCTTGTCGACGCTGCTCAAAGGGTGGCCTCTCTCCCTGTGCTCGGTGCGAGTTGGGACCTTGGCGAAGTCATCGAAACGCACGGCGTCGAGCATGTGGTCTTCACGTTCTCGACGGCTCCTCACGAGGTGATGCTTCGCATGATCGAGGAATGCGCCGACCGCGACGTGCGTGTCACCATCGTTCCCCGACTCTTCGAGCGGATGCCGCACGACACGACGATCGACTTTCTCGGCGGTATTCCCCTCATCTCGATCCATCAGAGCTCTCCGACGTCGCCCGGCATCCAGGTCAAGTACGTCGTCGACCGTCTGGTCGCTCTCACGATTCTCCTCCTCACCTTGCCGGTCGTGGCCGGGATCGCCCTGGCGATCCGGCTGACCCTGGGGCGGCCGATCTTCTTCCGCCAGCTCCGGGTCGGTCGCGACGGCCGCAGCTTCGAGATGCTCAAGTTTCGAACCATGAGGCTGATTGACTCGCAAGCCGATGTGAGCGACAACGCCGTCCGCCTCGACGTAGGCCCCGGAGGTGTCGAGGGCGACGACCGTCGAACCCGCCTCGGAATGTTCCTGCGTCGGACGTCGCTCGACGAACTTCCCCAGCTCATCAACGTGCTGCGGGGCCAGATGAGCCTCGTCGGGCCGCGACCGGAACGGCCGGAATACGTCGAGGTCTTCAGGGGTCAGGTCTACCGCTACGACGACCGACATCGGGTCAAGTCGGGCATCACCGGTTGGGCTCAGATCAACGGCCTTCGCGGGAAGACCTCACTTGCCGACCGAGTCGAGTGGGACAACTGGTACATCGAGAACTGGTCCGCTTGGCTGGACCTCAAGATCTTGTTGCGGACCTGGCTCGCGGTCTTCCGCAACGCGAAGATCGTCGAATAGCTCGAGCCTCCGTGGCTAGGGCGTGAGCAGGCCCGCGAGTCGAACCGACAGCGTGTGGATCCGGTCGGCGATCGCGGCCGCCTCGGGGCTCGACTTCTTCACCGGATCTTCGATCTCGAGCTCTGCACTGGCAGGATCGCGCAGGCGGTCCGCCTCGGCCAGTGTGCTCCTGACAGACGATAGGTAGTTCCCCGGCCCGAGTTTCCGGTCGAGCCGCTCGAGGAGCGTGACGAGTTCGGCAAGGCCGAACAGGTTGGCGGCAGGCGTCCCGGCTTCGCGAGCGGCGAGAAGGTGAGCCTCCTCGAAGCCGATGACCAGGTCGGCGTCCCTGAGCTCTTCGGCTCGGAATGCCCGTGCCCGGTGGCGCGAGACATCGATGCCAAGCCGGGAGGCGCTGTCGAGAGCCTGCGGGAGCGGTGGCATCGCGCCGACGTCCCGGACGCCCCGAGACGTGACTTCGATCGGTAGGCCCTTCAGCTCACGCTCGAGCACGGCGGCCGCCAGGGGGCTGCGAAACCGATTCGCCGTGCAGACGACAACGACCGACAGCGGCCTGCCAGTGGTCACGCGTGCGCCGTCGAAGATCGCCGGCGAACATAGGACAGATAGGAGCGGAGCTGATCTCGCTGGGTCGCACGCAGGGCGACGGCGAGGAGCGGGAGCCACAGAAGCGGCACCGCGGCAGGAGGCAAGTAGAGAGCAAAGAGTGGGGGTGTGAACGCGATCAGCCAAGGCACGGTTTCTGCGTATGAGACCGCGAACAGCTGCCGAACCGCCCGATCGAGGAACACGTAAGCCGCAAGCGCGATCAGCTCGCCGTAGCCGAACCCGACGACGCCGAATCGCGGGACGCAGATTGCAGCGCCGCCCGCGAAGAGCGCAAGATGCAGTGCATTAACGGGCACGACGCGCCGTCCGCGCCCGACGACGTAGAGCGCGGAGGTCTCCATCGAGAAGACGGACTGAAAGATCATCCCGAGCGCTATATACGGGAAGACGCGAACGACCGGCTCCCACTCGTGGCCGAAAACGGCGGGCAGGAGCCACGGACCGACCGATCCGATCACAGCAAGCAGGGGCGCGACTGCGAGGGTCTGCAGGCCCATGGCCTCCTCGACCACCCGTTTGAAGCGTTGCGCATCCTGCTGGACTCGTCCGAACGCCGCGATCGAGAGCCGCCAGGCAGCATTGCGGACGAAAGCGGTCACCTCGACGAGCCGCGCAGCGAGACCGACGAAGCCAACCGCCGCCGGTCCGAGGTAATGGCCGACGACGAGCGGATTGACGAGGCCGCGCATCTGCCACAGCCAGGTCGAGGCGGAGTAGGACGACCCGTAGCCGAGCATGTCCCTCACCAGCCGCCGGTTCCAGACCAACGATGGGCGGTAGCGCCTAACGGTCCATGTAGCGACGAAGAGCCATGCCTGCGAGGCGATGAATCCCGTCACGGGGCTCCAGACGCCGGCTCCCAGAAACGCGAGCGCCAACGCCGAGCCGTAGTACACGAACTGCTGGACCATTTCGATGATCGCGACGGAGCGGTAGTCGAGCGCCCGCTCCAGCGACGCCATCAACGGCGCCCCGAGCATGGTCAGGGGCAACGAGATCGCGATCACCTGGAGCGGCTCCTCGAACCGGGGCACATCGAGGGCTCCGAGAATGGTCGGCCCCAGGGTGATCGTCGCCACCGTCAGGACGATCGACGAGAGCAGGAGCAGCGTGACTACTTGGTCGAGGTCGAGCTTCGTCACTGCCTCCGTACGCCGCACGAGATAGACGTCAAGACCGAAGGTCCCGACGCTCGCGAGAACGAACACGATCGATGCTGCGCCGGTGTAGAGGCCGTAGTTGGTCGGCCCGATCTGACGCAGGAGGATCGTTACGCCTGCAAGGCTCACGACGAGCGCCAGGGCCTGGCGTCCGACCAGATAGAACGAGCCTCGCAGGACTTGTTGTCGGAGTTCAGCCACAGGAGTCGATAAAGCCTAGGCGCCGCTCAGGTCACTGGGTCTATCGGTCGCGCCCACTACGATCAGTAGGTCACCACACCTCTTCAAAGGGTCAAGTGCTCGCTCACCTCTTGCTGATCCTGGCCGCCCTAGCCGGCGGCTCGGTGCTCTTCTCGTGGTTCTACAGGCTCGCGCGTACCAGGCGGCACGCGACGATCGTGTGCTTCATCCTCGGCTTGATCGTCCTGGAGACCGGGCTCTACGAGACGATCGACATCCCGACCGGGATCTTTCATCCAGCGACGGGGGCCCTGAAGTTCGAGACGGTCGACTTCATCATCCTCGTCGCGGTGGTCGCAACCCTCGTCGCCGGCAAGAACTACGCCCTCTCGAGGACGTCGCTCCTCTGGGCGGCCTTCGGTGGCTGGATCCTGACCGAAGCGGTTGTCGGCGTACTGAACGGGAACCCTCACAGCAACATCGCGTACGAGCTGAAGGCAGTCCTCTATCTGTCGCTCTTCACCGTCGCGCGTCGGATTCCGTTGAAGGATCCTCGCTCGCAGCAATCGTTCGCTCGTCTCCTCTACTTCTCGGCCCTGGTCGCGGGGATCACCGTGATCCTCGGTGCGACCGGGCTCCGGTTGAACCTGAGCGCACCCGGCCTGCGGGGCGCCGAGCTCGGGCAGGTCGGAAGCATCGGAGCGAATCTCTTCGTCGCTCTCGGTGTGCTCGGTCTCTGCATGGCCGTCTGCTCCGAGCACCGCCGTTTTCCGCTGCTGTTCGTGATCGCGCCGCTGTTCGTGCCGCCGCTGATGGCTCAGCAGCGGGCGGCGCTCGTCAACCTGGCCGTGTCGTTCGTGGTCCTCGCCGCGCTCTTGCCAGTCGCCCGCCACAAGCTCAAGGCGACGATGGCCGAAGTGACGCTCGTCGTTCTCGCAGCGACGGCACTCGTCCTGCTTCCCGTCTTCATCAACGGGGTGGTCGAGGCGAAGCGCCAGATTCCCTTCAGCCACTCCCTCAGCGCCGCGCTGACGAGCGGGGAGAAGAAGCTCTCCGCGCAGGACCGGGTCAACCAGATCAACGAGGCTCGCACGCTGATCAGGCAGCGGCCCGTGACCGGGTGGGGCCTCGGTAAGACGATCACCTACTACGAGGTGGGCTTTAAGGAGTTCATCGTCACCTATCTGACGCACAACATCATCACCGACCTGCTGTTACGAACCGGGGCCGTCGGTTTGCTGCTGTTCGTTTGCGCGGTTGTCGGCTCGATCTTGCAGGGCCTGACGGCGTGGCGCTTCGCCTCCGATGCGATGGTGGCGGCCACGGCGCTTGCGTCGGTCACGATCATCGCGGGCTGGCTGGCGCACGGGATGGTCGAGTCCCTCTTCGAGCATGTCCAGCTCGCGCCGCTCTTCGGGATCATGATCGGCCTCTGCCAGGCCGCCGTGTCCCAGGTGCGAGAGCCGGCGACGGTGTCCGGCTACACGCTCGCTTCGGTATCCGCTGCGACGTAGCCCCCGCTGCGAGCATCGACGAACTCGAGCAGCGGCCGCAGGGTAGCCGCCCACGAATAGCGTTCGCGGACAACAGCGTGACCGGCCCGCCCGAGCCGCTCCGCCCGGCCGCGGTCGTGGAGAAGGTCGACGATCTTGGTTGCCATCACGTCGGGCGAGTCGGCCAGGACGATGCCCCGGCCGATCAGATCCTCCAGCCCTTCGGCGCCGAGCGTCGTGGCGACGACTGGACGAGCCGCGTCGAGTGCCTCGAGAATCTTGAGGCGGGAGCCGCCGCCCGCTCGCAGCGGCGCGGTCGCCACCCGGGCCCGCGCGAGATACGGGGCAATCTCCGGGACCGAGCCGGTGACCTCGACGTCAGTGCTCTGCAAGGCGAGGACCTTGCGCGAGGGATCCCGTCCGATGAGCAAGAGCTTCGCGTCGGGCACGCGTGCGCGAACCGCCGGCCACACGTCGCGCGCCAGCCAGACCGCAGCGTCCTCGTTCGGGCCCCAACCGAGCAGGCCCACGAATGCGACGACGTTCTCCTTTCCGGCAGGAAGCGGTCCCGTCGTCTGCCAGCCGTTCGGGCAGACGAGAACCGGCGCGTTCGTCGGGAGGCGGGCGCGGTCTCTCTCGCTCACGACCACGGTCGCGTCGAAGCTTCGAAGCCCCGCGCGCTCCAGTCTGCGGAGTCGCATCGCCTCCGCGCCGAGGGCCAACCTGGCCGGCGGGGCACGGAGTGCCGCCATGCTCTTGACGAGCTCGGACTCGACGTTGTGGAGGTCGAGCACCCTGGTGCGCGCCGAGACGCCCTTCGCGTAGGGCACGAGTTGTGCGTACTCGACTTGCAGCAGATCAGGTGGCTCCGCCGTGGCGGCCAGGACCTCGCGACGAAGAGCTTTGTTCCAAAAGCGCCCCGCCGAGCCGCTGCCGGTGCGCATCGTCCCGCGAAGCAGTCCGACGGTGGACGGTGTCCACGGGACTGCCCGTACCTCGACGCCGATCGCCGCGAGGCCGTCGAGGTCGGCGGCCCCGTCGTCGAATGCGCAGAGGACGGTCGGCCCTCGCTCGGCGAGCCGGGTCAGGAGTGCGAGCGACCGCTGCTTGCCGCCGGAGTCCGCCGGAAGCGGCACGAACTTCGTAACCATCACCGTTCTCATCGACCGCCAATACAACCACTCTCCGCAGCGGTGCCTCACGAGCTAGCGTGCGGGGCCGTGCGGCTGCTGTTTCTCACGCCTCGATTTCCTCACCCGTCGGCGAAGGGCGATCAACTCGCAGCCTTTCACCGGATCGTGCAGCTCGGGCGACACCACGAGATCTCTCTCGTGTCCTTCTACGAACAGGACTCCGAGCTGGAGCACCTCGCCCGGCTACGCGAGGTCTGCGAGACGGTCGAGCTCGTTCGGCTGCCACGGTGGCGAGGGATCGCCAACGTCGCTCTCCGAGCACCCTTCGGTCGAGCTCCGCTTCAGATCCTGTACTACTCGTCCCCACGGCTCGCGAGCGTCGTCGCCGGTCTGGGGGAGAGTCGGAGATTCGACGTCGTCCATGCGGTGATGCTGCGAATGGCTCCGTATCTCGAAGCTGTCGACGCGGCCCGGGTGCTAGACGCGATCGATTCGATGGAGCTACGCATGCGTCGGAACGTCGAGGTCGAGCGACCACCCAGGAGCTGGCTCTTCCGCGCCGAGCTCGGACGAGTGGCTCCATACGAGCGATCGGTCGCGCAGTCGGTCGGTGCGGTGCTCGTCGCCTCGACGCAGGACGCGCCGTCGTTTGCGGCAGAGACGGTGGAGGTCGTGCCGAACGGCGTCGACGCGGAGGTGTTCTCCCCGGACTTCGCCGGGCGCACTCCCGGCGCAGTCGTCTTCTCCGGGACGATGAGCTATCCACCAAACATTCGCGCTGCGAGGTGGTTCGCGAACGAGTGCTTCCCACTGATCCAGGCTGAGGTCCCCGGCGCGACCTTCGTGATCGCCGGCGCCGCGCCCGCACGGGAGATCAGAGAGCTGCAGACACGAAGCGGGATCGTGGTCACCGGTTTCGTTTCATCGATGCCGGTCGCGCTCAATGCGGCGAGCGTCGCCGTAGCGCCGATGCAGTCCGGCGCGGGCATCCAGAACAAGATCCTCGAAGCGATGGCTTGTGGATTGCCGGTCGTTACGACGACGATCGGACTTGGCGGAATCACGGCGACACCGGGGAGCGAGCTGCTCGTCGCCGATCGCGCGCACGAATTTGCCGCCGCCGTCGTGTCGCTCCTGCAGGACTCGGCGCGGGCGCGAGCCCTGGGAGGCGGCGCCCGGGCGCGGGTGCTCCAGACGTACACGTGGGAGCAAGCCGCCTCGGCGGTGGAGCGAGTCTACGAGCGCTTGACAGCCAGAAGTCCGGCTTAGTGGCCTGACAGCCGCGAAGTCGTACCCGACAAATCGTGACGAGCGCCCGGATCCCTCAACTCAGGGAGCCCGGGCCTTGCGACCGGGGCCGATGGCCGGAATATGTCCTGCCGCCGCCTGGGACGCCCTGCCGCTGCATTCCTTGTCGTAGCAGCTCTCGCCTTCGCCGGGTTCTCAGTCGCTACGGCTCCCGGGCACGCTGCCAGCTCCGCCGGCTTGGGTGTCTATCGCGGCGCCGCGAGCCCGGGGCAGGTCGGGGCATTCGGGTCCTGGCTCGGGCGTGCACCGAATTACGCACTCGACTTCTTCGCGGGCGACACCTGGGCTCTGATCGAGTCGCCGGATTGGTGGCTCAACGCGTGGCAGGGATCCCCTTACTCCGTCGAATACTCGGTGCCCATCATCCCGGCGACCGGTGGCTCCCTGCAGGAAGGGGCCGCCGGGGCGTACAACAGCCACTTCCGGAAGCTGGCCCAGACCCTGGTCGCACACGGGCAGGGCAACGCGATTCTCCGACTGGGCTGGGAGTTCAACGGCAGCTGGTACGCCTGGTACGCGGGCAAGGATCCTGCTGCGTTCGCGGCGTACTGGCGTCAGATCGTCGACACCATGCGGGCGGTCTCACCGGGCCTGCGCTTCGACTGGAACCCCACGCTCGGCACGGCCGGCATGTCAACGGGCGTCGAGGCCGCGTACCCGGGTGACTCGTACGTGGACTACGTCGGGACGGACGTGTACGACCAGTCGTGGGGCTTGAACTACACCGACCCCGCATTCCGCTGGAATGAGTTCGTGACGGAGAAGAACGGGCTGAACTGGGTCGCGTCATTCGCGGCCGCTCACGGCAAGCCGATCACGATTCCCGAGTGGGGGCTGTCGATCAGAGCGGATGGCCACGGCGGCGGCGACAACGCGTACTTCATTCAGCGCATGTACGACTGGATCACGTCGCACAACGTCGCTTTCGACATGTACTTCGAGTTCGACGCGTCCGACGGGGCCCATCGCCTGATGACCGCGCAGTTCCCGATCGGATCTGCCGCGTATCGCCAGCTCTTTGCCAGCGCCTCTCCTGCGCCCACCCCGCCGTCCTCCAGCTCGTCGAGCACCGCTGCGACCACGACGTCGACGTCAACCACCACGTCGGCGTCTTCTCCGTCGAGCACGACCACGTCAACGACGACCCCGAAGAAGCAGTCTCCGCCGACCTGCAAAGGGAAGAGGTGTGAGCTAACCGTCAGTCGCACGGCTCAGGCGGATGGCGGGAGCGCCCTCGGTGCGAAGTCGGGTCACAAAGCCTGCCTCAGGTGGCGCGTCGCTTCGCGGCCGCCGACTTGGTTTTGGACCTGGGTTCGATGGCGTCTGGGCCGCAGCGAGTTCAGGGGACACGGCGGAGCGTCGGCGTACCGTCCCGCCGCCGTCCCGCGGAAAATCCCGCCTGCGGCCTGGAGGCAATACCGCCGCTTCGCCCAGGGCAAGTCGGTCGCTATCCGGATCTGCGTACGCTAGGGAGTCAGCGAGAAGCCTGCCGGCGCGAGCGTTTGCGCTGTGCCCGGGAACCTCGACGCTGCTGCGTCGGAAGGGTTTCGGCCTTAACTACGACCGGCGGCGCGCTCTGGATCGGAACGTAATAGTCGTCATACCCGGCGGCCGTGCGCCTGATCTTTGCGCGGTTTACGACGACACCGAGCACCTCTGCGTTCGCTCGCCGCAGCTCATGCAGGACGCGCTCGATGTCCTGGTAGGCGGGGCTCTTCCGATCGATGACCACGATGACGTGCTTCGCCATCATCGCGATGAGCATCGCCTCGGCCGCGGCGAGGACCGGAGGGGTATCGATGAGGACCAGCCGATCGGAGACTGCTCGGAGCACCTGCGGGAGCTCGTGGTTCACCACTTGCGCCGGGTGCAGCGTCCCGTGCCCTGCGGGAATGACCGTGAGCGATGGCAGTCGCGTCTTGCGCTCGATCTGCGCAAGGTTGCCGTTCTGCGCGTTCGCCAGGCCCGTGGCGTCATTCACCTCCAGGCGCTTGGCCAGGGTCGGCTTGCGAAGATCGCCGTCGATCGCGACCACATTGTGACCGAGCTGCGCCAAGGCCCAGGAGAGACACGTCGTGACGGTGGTCTTTCCCTCGTTGCTCGCCGCGGAGGTGATCGCAATCGTGCGGATGTCCTTCCCTGCCAGAGAGACCTCGAGGTTGGCGACGAGGCGCTGATACGACTCGGCGACTCGCGCGTTGGCAGAGCTCGAGAACAGCGCCGCTGGTGTGGTCGGAAACTTTCGCAAGGCCGGGATCTCGCCGAGGATCTCGAGGCCGAGTTGCTCGTAGATGTCCTCCGCCGACCGGAGGCGGCGGTCGAGTGCGTCGCTGATCAAGGCCGCAAAGACCGCGAAGATCAGGCCGAGCGCGATCGAACTGATCAGGATAGGCCCTCGCAGCTTGGCTGACGTCGAGCTGGCCCTGTGCGCCGGGTCGAGGATCTTCAGCTCGAGGCTCGGCGTCAGTCGCTGATTGACGAGAACGAGAGCCGCCTCGTTCGCGACCGGGACGACCACGTTGCGGTTCTTGCTTTGTGCCTTCAACTGGAGGATGCCCGTCCCTTGCTCGAGCGTGGCATCGATCGTCACGCCTGAAAGGGACGCTCCGGCGGGAAGGCTTCGGCGGACGAGGTTCCGGAAGGTCACGGTCGAGACGTCCTTGACGACCGTCGGCAGCAGGAACTGGACCGCCTGCACCGAGTTGAAGTCGGCACGGCCGTTGGGCGGGACGCCGATGATCGTCGCGGACGCCTCGTAGCGATTCGGCCGCAGGAATGCCCCTGCGACGCCGGCGACGACGAAGATTCCGAGTACCACGCCGAAGGCGAATCGGTGCCGCCCGATCGTCGTGAGGAAGTCTCTGATTTCCATTCGCTAAGCCCTTCGCCCGTTGTGATCGGCGAACCCGCGCACCACGCACGCTGGGACTCCGCAGACTATCGGCTGCTTCGGCGCGAACCTCAAGACTGCGGCTCTGCGGGGCCGTCCAGCAGAGTCTCGTAGACGGCTGCGGTCTGCTCGGCCATCCGGTCGCGATGGAACAGCCGCTGCGCTCGCTCCAGAGCTCGTCCGGCGAACTCCGTGCGCAGACCCTGATCGGCGGCCAGTTCGAGGATGGCGTCGGCGAGGGCGGCGGGAGCCTCGGCTGGGACGTGGCGACCGCTGTCGCCGATGACCTCGACGAGCCCGTTGACTCGCGAGGCAACGATCGGGACACCGGCGAACATTCCTTCGATCGCGACCAGTCCGAAGCCTTCGTAGCGCGAAGGCATCACGAGCAAGTCGAACGCTCCGAGCAGTGACGACGCATCGGCCATGTAGCCGAGAAAGCGCACCGAGTCGGCGCCGGGAGCGTGTCTCAGCTCCTCGCTCAGCGGTCCGTCGCCGACGACGACGATCTCGACGTCGGGCCGTCGCGCACGGACGACGGGAGCGGCCGCGCAAAGGACGTCCCAGCCTTTCTGGTGATGCAGGCGGCCGATGCCGCCCACGACGAACGCGTTCGGGTCGAGGCCGAGACGCTCTCGTGCCGCCGGGTCGAGGCGAGGCGGGAGCAGGCCGTTCTTGACCACTACGTGTCGGAGCTCTAGCTTCTCCAGGTAACGGCCGACGTCGTCCGAGACGGCGATGATGTCGTCTGTCGAACGAAGCATGGCGTGCGACACGAACTCGCGCTGCTTCGTGCGACCCGGGATCACGTTGTGCAGGGTCGCGACGACCGGGCTCCGGACGAAGCGGGTGGCGAAGGACGCCGCGGCGCCGTCGCCCTGGTCGCTCAGGTTCACGTGGACAAGTGCCGGATCTGTGCGGCGCAGGAGCTGCGCGAGCCTGACCGGCGCGGCTGCGAAGGGCTTCCGTCGGAGGTTCTTGACCTCGGCGATGCGGGCTCCTGCGGCTTCAGCCTTGCTCAGCGTCTCTTCAGCTGCTCCAGTCCCGACGACCACGAGGAAATCGAAGCGATCGGCGAGCGCTTCGATGATGAGCACCATGTAGTACTCCGCACCGGCGAACTCATGGGCGTCCGAGACGAATGCCACCAGCGGACGCGTGCTCGGTGCCGTTGTCACGAGAGGCGCGCTAGTATAGGCGCGGCCGGCCGGCGTGGAGCAAATGCGATGACAGGACGCGTGGCTCTAAGACTGCGGCTGTGGCAGCGAAGGATCCTGCGAGCATGTCTCACGGATCCTGCCGGCGGATCCGCGCGCGCACTCGCCGATGCAGCGCCGGCGGGCGGGCTGGAGACGTTGCCTGTGCTCGCCTCGTTCCATCGGGTGGTCGGACCGGTTCTCGCGACCCTCGGCGACGTCGTGCCGCCCGGAGTCTCCGCCGCGCTCGTGCGGCTTCAACGCGACGAGCAGGCTCGCAAGCTGATCGCGACGGCGAACCTCCGTCGCAGCGACGAGCTTCTGGGCCGGCTCGGAGTGCCGTTCCTGGTCGTCAAGGGACCTGTTCTCGCGGGTGTCATCTACGACTCGCCCAGACTTCGCTACTACCGCGACCTCGATCTGTTCGTACCGCGACGGTCGTTCGGTCGTGCGCTCGGCGTCTTCGAGCAGAACGGAGCCGAGGTGGTCGATGCAAACTGGCCCTACTTCCTCGAACATCTCGCCGGTCAGCTGGATCTCTCGACGAACGTCGATCTGCACTGGCACTTCCTCTACTTCGAATCGATGCGCCGTGCGACACGGGTCTCGATGGAAGACGTGTTCGAGCGGGCGCGCCAGGTGAGCGTCGACGGAATGACCGTGAGCACGCCCGATGCGGCCGATACGCTCATCCACCTCGCCGTGCACGCGTGCCTGGAAGGAGGAGGAAGGCTCGTCTGGATGAAGGACATCGAGCAGGCGGTGGTCAACGACAGACCCTCCTGGGATGAAGTCGTCAAGCGCGCAGTCGACTGGCGGTTGAATCTCCTCGTGGGAACGATGCTCCTCCGCTCCCGAGAGGCTCTCTCAACACCGGTGCCCGACGAGGTCCTTCGCCAGCTCGTCCCGAACGCCGGCTGGCGGGCATTCCTTCGGTCTCTCGACAATGTGTTTCCGATCACGGCGTGGACGCGCCGAGAGACACCCGCGACGCGAGTAGCCGAAGCGACGCAGCCTGAGGTGACAGCGACGCTGGCGGTCCTCGCCTCGGCAGCGGTACGACGCGGCCGGGCGGCACTCCCGGGCTTCAGGCCGCCGGTGCTGCCCGGTCGGCCGGTAGACGACACGCGTGCGGCCTACCTCGATCGGGTCGCGAGGGAAGCTTGAGCGTCGCTGCGGCTCCCGCGGTCGAGGTGCGCGGGCTGACGAAGGTCTACCTCCCCTCGCCTCCCTGGATGCGCTTCTTCCTGCGGACCCAGATCCGCGAGCCCGTGCGGGCACTGGACGAGGTCTCGATCCGGTTCGACGGCGGCCAGATCTGCGCCGTCGCCGGACCAAACGGAGCCGGCAAGACGACGCTGTTCAAGATCCTGACCGGCCTGCTCGCTCCGACGGAAGGTTCGGCGGTCGTCGTAGGGATCGACGCGACACGGGAGTCTCCGCAGCTGCGGCGGGTGGTCGGCTTCATGGCCGGAGACGACCGTTCGCTCTGGCTGCGTCTGACCTGTCAGCAAAACCTGGAGTTCAGGGGCCGCCTGCAGGGCCTGCGGGGTGCAGTGCTGACGGCGCGGATCGACGACGTACTCGACGCGGTGGGTCTCGGCGATATGCACGATCGGGTCGGCTTCGCGCTTTCCAGTGGAATGCGGGCGCGGCTCCAGCTCGCCTGCGCCCTCCTGCACGAACCGCCGGTGCTGATCCTCGACGAGCCGACTGCCACGATCGATCCCGTCGGCTCGTTCGAGCTCCTTCAGAAGATCCGGCAGGTCACGGTCGAGCGGAAGCTCGCCGTGCTGTTCAGCACGCACCGGGTGGACGAGATCGAAGCGCTGGGGGAGAACGTCGTCCTACTGCACCGCGGACATGTCGTCCATGCGGGGCCGCTCGACCGGCTTGGCGGGAAGCTGGAACGCCAGGTCGTGACGATCGACTTCGTCTCAGCCGAGGCGGCTCGGGCGGCGGCGGACAGGCTCGCGAACGCGGAGGCGACCGAGGTCGTCGAGCAAAGCGCCTACGCAGTCACGGTTGCCACGAGTGCCCGACTCGGCGATCTGCTCGACCGGCTCGGGGAGGCAACTTCGTCGATCCGTTCGCTTAACGAGCAGCGCGTGCCGCTGCGGGAGGTCCTGGCGGAAGTCCTCGCCGAGAAGGACACCGAGCACGGACTAGACGCTTGACTCGTCGTCTTGCCGACTTGCTCGCAGGGCTCAGACGCATGGGAGAGGTCTCGGCGGCATTCATCAAGATCGGCTACCTGACGACCATGAGCTATCCGCTCTCGTTCGTGGTCGACCAGATTGCAACGCTCACGCCGATCTTCACGTACTACTTCGTCGCCAAGGTCGTGGAGACGCCGAGCGTCGACGTGGGGGGCGACTACTTCACGTTCGTGATCATCGGCGTGATCACGACGCGCCTGCTCGCCGGCGGCCTGCGAGGCCTCGGTGACGAGCTCGAGCTCGCCGTCAGCGAGGGACGGTTCGAGTCATTGCTCGCGCAACCCGTTCCGTGGCGGACACTCCCGTTCGGGCTTGTTCAGTGGGGCTTCATCTGGCGTGCGATCAACGCCGCCGTGATCGTCGTGATCGCGATTGGGCTCGGCTCGGAGTTTCTTCTCAGCGGAGTCCCGGCAGCGCTGTTGATCGTTCTGCTCGGGACCTTCGCGACGATGGCGATCGGCAATCTTGCGGCAGGAGTGAAGCTGCTCGCGAAGCGGACGGATCCGATCATCGCCTTCTACCAGATCGCGGTCTTCATCTTCGCGGGCGTCGCCTATCCGATCACGCTCCTCCCTCGGGCGCTTCAGATCATCTCGTATCTCATCCCGGAGACGTATGTCATCGCCGCGCTGCGAAAGCTGCTCCTGCCCGGCGGCGCCGACCTGCCCGGCCCGTCCGCGCCGAGCGTGATCCTCGGCCTGCTGCTCTTCAACGCGATCGCCTTTCCCGCCAGCCTGTGGCTTTTCGGCCGAACGTTGGAGTACGGGCGGAAGACCGGGCTGCTCGGCGGGTACTGATGCAGCGATGAGTGCCGAGCGTGTTCTGATTACAGGAGCGGCGGGAGTGGTCGGGACAATCCTCCGGAATGGTCTCGCCGACGAGTTCGAGGTGAGCGGGCTCGACCTGAAACGCATTCCCGGCTTCAACTCGACCGTGGGCAACACCGCGAAAATGGGGCGGCGCGCCGAGCGGGCGTTCCGCGGTCAGGACGTTGTGATCGATCTCGCAGGCAATCCGAGCACGACGACTCCGTGGGAGGTAGTTCGCTCGAACAACCTCCCAGCTTCGATGAATGCGCTCGATGCCGCCGCCCGGCACGGTGTACGACGAGTCATCTACGCGAGCTCGAATCACGTCACCGGCAACTACGAGCTCGAAGGGCCATATGCGCAAATCGTCCGTGGGGAGCGCGGGTCACTTGACCCGGCTGCCATCCCACTGATCACCACACGACACCCGTTACGTCCCGACGGGCCATACGGGATCGGCAAGGTGCTCGGAGAGGCTGCCGGTCGTTACTACGCCGACCAGCGCGGACTTTCAGTCATCTGCCTGCGCATCGGGACCTGCAACAGGAGTGGGCGCCCGCAGAACGAGCGCCATTTCTCGACTCTGCTGACCCACGAGGACCTGCTCCGCCTTGTGCGCTGCGCGATCTCGGCGCCGCCCGAGCCCATGTTCGGAGTTTTCTACGGCGTGTCGGCCAACACATGGCGCTTCTGGGACATCTCCGATGCCCGCGAGGCGATCGGCTACGAGCCGATGGACGATGCCGAAACGTGGCGGGCCGAGTGGGGGGCGACTGTCAGCGAGGGATGATTCGCCTGAGGGCTTGGCGGACCCCGGCAGGGATAGCCTTCTTGGCTCTGTTGGGTGCGTCGAGCCGACCAATGCCGTGAGCGAGGAGCTCCCGGCGGCTCGGCGAATCGCTCGCGAGCCGTTCGAGGACCTGATCGGGGACCGGTGCGCCGACCACACCCGAAACGTACGAGAGCGCGTCACCGAGCTTCAGCGAGCTTCGCTCCGATCTCGCCGTCCGGTTCACCAACTCCCAGTCGATGGTCCCGGAGTCGGACTCGACGAGCAGCTTCGCGTCGGCGATCCATTGGAGCCGGTTCACCAGTTGGAGCCGGGATTGGCCGAGACAGGTGCGCAGGAGCTGATCGGTGCGACCGAGCATGCGGTCGGATGAGCCATCGGCTGCAAGCTCCTCTCCTCGCTCCCAGAGCTCCGTCTCGAGGCCGCCGTGGAGCACGGCGAACGGACCACTCGGATGTTGGAACGTCAGGACGTGCTTCGACGGGCATTCCCAACCGTGCGATTGGAGTGCTCGCGCAAACGGGTCCAGCTCCTCGTCGCGGAGCAGGAGATCGAGATGTGTGGCGGGGCGTAGAGCGGGATCCTTGTAGACGCGTGTCATAAGCAGGGGCTCGTCGGCGACGAGCAGGTCGATCCGTTTCTCCGCCGCCAGCCGAGCGACGTCCTTGAGCCGCTCGAGCAGCACATTGCCCCTGTACCAGCTGTGCCTGTAGAGGCCCTTGAGCCTCGGGACGAGGGGATCGTCGAGCTCCCAGGTCTCGATTCGGCGGTAGAGCAACGGCATCAGGGCGAACGAACCGTCTTCCATGCGGTCAAGGTCGAAGCCGGACCGGAGCTCCGCCCAGGCTTCGCGCGCCGCTTCCTCAGAACCGAAGACGGCCTTGAGGAGGAGCTCTTGATCCACGCTCGGCCAGAGCCGGTCCGGCAGTCCGCGCCTGGCCGCCGCCGCGGGCGTCGCCGGCATTGGTCAGTCCTGAGAGGGATCGTCGGAGGCGCGAGCTGCCTTCGCCCGGCGGCGATCCAGCGACGCCTTGAGAACGTGCAGATATTGGGCGCGCGAATCACGCTCGCGGAGGCCGTTGTTGTCCGAATGCAGGCGCCGCTCGAGTACCACCTCCGGCAGCATGAACATGTTCAACTCCGCTTCGAGCGCACGCGCGTACCAGTCGACGGTGACGCCGACCTTCAACTCCGGCGAGAACGGCCCGACCCGCTCGAAGCTCGTTTTCCGGATCAGCATCAGGTTCGGTGCTGCCCACGGCGCCTCGGGTGCCGGCCGGCGTAGGCGTGCAGCCAGTTCTGGATCGAGCTCCGGGCTGATGAACTCGCGCACGTGGCCGAAGACGACCTCGACTGCCGGATCGCGGCTCAGCACGCCTAGTTGCCGCTCGAGCTTGTCGCGGAGGAACCGGTCGTCCGCATCGAGGAAGGCCAGGTAGTCGCCGCGGGCGAGTTCGACGCCGCGGTTCCGGGCTGCTCCGTTGCCCGCCCGTTCCTGTCGCTCGTAGCGCACCGAGTCGCCGAAGGCGCGAACCGCTGCACCTGTACCGTCGGTCGAGCCGTCGTCGACGACGATTACCTCCGCAGGTGCCAGGGTCTGCACAAGAGCGCTTTCGATCGCCTCGGCCACGTACTTCTCGGCGTTGAAAGCCGGCATGACTACGCTGATCATCCGGCTCCCTCCCGTCGTGCGCGCTCTCGGTCGAGCTTTCCCTTCAGAGACCGCGTCAGGGGGTGCACGTCGGGGCGGTTCTCCGGCGAGGTCATGTTCTGGCCGTGGTAGCGACGCAGCAGCACGACTTCGGGCAGCACCTCGATACCGACCTTGTTTTCCCGTAGCCTGATGAGGAGGTCACGGTCCTCGGCGTAGCGAACCGAAGCGTCGAAGCCGCCGACGTGGTCGAGAACGTCACGCCGGATCATCGCCGCGGCGAACGGAATCCCGGCCGGGTCGCCGAAGATCGGGTCGCGTCGCAGCCAAGACGGGGCGTCAATCCATTCCTGACGGCCAAGCACGCAGCCGACATTCGGATTCTCGGCGAGGTACTGCGCCTGCATCAGGATCCTGTTCGGCGGCATGACGTCGTCGTCGTCGAGGAACGTCACGAGGTCGCCCCGGGCTTCGGCTACGCCGGCGTTGCGAGCGGCGGCAAGCCCCGCGTTCTCCTGATGCACATAGCGGACGGCATAGCCCTGGGCAATCTCACCGGTCCCATCCTGCGAACCGTCGTCGACGAACACGACTTCAAAGGGGTCGTAGTCCTGTGCGAAGAGGCTGTCGAGAGCCTCCGCCAGGAATCTCTCCCCGTTAAAGGACGCGACGACGACGGTGACGAGCGCGTCAGACATCGTTTCCGCGCTCGTCGACGAGAGATTTGAGCAACGGAGCAACGTTCTCGACATCGGGACCGAGTCGCAGTGTGAAAGCCGGCAGGCGTGCCACGAGTGCACTCAGCCCGGAGAAGAGGCTCTGGTCTCCCACGTGAAGCTGCAGCAGCGTGCTCGGGGCGAGTGCGCGAAGGGCCTCGCCGCGCGAGGCCGGCACGACCTCGGTTGGCTGAGTGAGATCGATCGTGGGGATCACGATGCCGACCAAGGGCAGGCTGGCCACGGTCTGATCCGGAAAGTGCTCGTACACGTTGATGATCGCCTTTGGCTTCTCGAAATCGGTGAGGGGATCCGAGTCGTCGAGCGTGGCCAGCTCGCAAAGGTGGGGAAAACGGACGAGGTGGTGAGGCTCGAGCTTGCCGGCGTTGTAGAGGCTGTGCACGATCGGCCTTGCTCCCATTTCTACGGCCACGTAGTCGTCGCCAACATAGTCGAGCCCGCCGCCGAGTGCGGAGAGCGTCGTCGTCGACTTTCCTCTGCCCCCGCGGCCGACGATCAGGACCGCGCCGTTCGACGTTCCGACCGAGCCACCGTGAACCTGCTGCAGGCCTTGCGACGAGAGCCACCAGTGGAGGATGTGCCGGATCGGGCTCGCGCATTCCCACGCCGGCAAGCGTGCTGCGTCTCCGGTCCAGTACCACGAGGTGTTCGACTCCGCGTCGAAGACGCTGAGCGAGCGCAGACCGACCATGTACAGAGCGCGTCGCCCGTCGTCGGAGTGCGTGAAGACAGTCCCGAGTGGGCTTCCTTCGGGAACCGAGACGGGTGCGGGCTCCGTGCCGGTCGACGCTGCATCCCAGATGCTGACGACGTGCGCCGCCTCCAGTTCGTCGTCGGTGCGGAGATGCTCGAGCGCAGGTCCGAACCGCCGCACCATCGCCTCGCCGGCGAACTGGAGACGGAGCGGACGTCCGCCGATCCGATAGCAACGCTCGATCGTCGTCGCGGCATTGGCGGTTGCTGCGTCGAAACGAGCGCCGAGCCCCTCGAGCCACTCGAGGCCACGCGTCAGATCAGGGGTTCCGGCGGCGCCCGGATTAGGGCTGGGCATGCGGCCACCCGCGCTCGTCGACCTCGTGCACGGGGTCGAGAAGCACCAGGTCCTGCATGTCGGTGTACTTCTCGACGACGGGCGGCGAGAACACCTGGCCGTTCGCGGGTTCAGCGAGATCGAAACTGAGCGCGGGCACGGAATCACCTTCGCCGTCGAGCGACACGATCAAACCTTCGCGTTCCAACTCGGAGCAGAAGGACGACACGGCCTCTCCGGCCGCTTCCGTGTCGAGCGAATACGCGGTAGCAACCTGCTCGGCGAGGCTGTCGAGACTTGCGCCCCCCGCAATTCCCTCCCAGAGCGCCGAGCCGCTCCCCTGGATGCTGAAGTAGCTTCCACTCGTCAGGTCGACGAGGATCGCCTCGCCGTCGATCGTCTCAGCGATGACGTTCGGACTGTTGAGCCTGAACCGCTTTTCAGTTCGCATGAATACCCCTCGAAGAAGTGCAGCGCGACGGCACCGCTGCCGCTTGTCCCCATGGCCGTCTGGAAGAATTGTAGTTGCGGTTCTCGGGAGCGCAACGGCACTTTTGCAGTCCAGACGGGGGATTAGACTCGGCTTCTCCGTGAGGGTCGCCGTTTGCGTAGCCACTTTCGCGCGCCGCGACGGGCTACGGCGCCTGCTCCAGAGCCTTCGAGGCCTTGTGCTCGACGAGGAGGCGACGGTCGCGAAGGTCGTCGTGGTGGATAACGACCCGGCGGGGTCTGCCCGGCCGGTCGTCGACGCCGTCGGCGACCTTCCCTGGCCGCTCGACTACGTCGTCGAGCCCACGCGGGGAATATCTGCCGCGCGTAACAGGGCCGTGCTGCAAGCCGGGCCGGTGGACTTCGTCGCGTTCATCGACGACGACGAGTGGGCGGAGCCCACCTGGCTGGCGGAGTTGCTGCGCACGCAGGCACGCACGCAGGCCCAGGTTGTGGTCGGGCCAGTCGTCCCCGCCTTCGAAGAAAGCCCGCCACCAAGCTGGTTCACAAAGGGAGGCTTCCTGGCGCCGTATCGCTACGAACAGGACGAACAGCTCGGGTTTGCCTACACCGGCAACGTCCTCGTTCAATCTAGTGTGCTCGAGCCGGCGGGAGCGCCGTTCAGCGAGCGGTTCGGGCTGCTGGGCGGCGAGGACACTCACTTCTTCATGCGCGTGCAGCTATCCGGAGCGAAGATCGTGTGGGCCGCGGAGGCACTCGTGCACGAGTCTGTCCCGGCCGCACGGATGACGGCGTCGTGGCTGGTCCGGCGCGAGTATCGGCGTGGAAACACGCTCAGCCTCTGCCTTCGCGATCTTGAGGACTCTCCTCAGCGTCGATTCAAGCGAGTAGCTCACGGCCTCCTGCGCATCGGGCAGGGAACTGCGTACACCGGCGCCGCGATCCTCTTCGGGCGGCGAATGCTCGTCCGTGGTTTGCAGCGCATCGCGTTCGGCGCGGGCCTCATCACCGGCCTCGGTGCTCACACGTATCGAGCCTACGGTGGGGATCGTTGACCGGCGACAGCCTAGAGGGACGGATCGCTGTCATCTCACCTCATCTCGACGATGCCGTGCTCTCTCTCGGCGGGACGATCGCGACCACTACACGGGGCGGACACGCTGTCCGGGTTGTCACCGTTTTTGCAGGCGATGAGAACGCAACGATGGTGGCCGGGCCGTGGGACCGGAAGAGCGGTTTCGAATCGGCGGCCGCAGCGGCGCGCGCACGCGCGGCGGAGGATGACGAGGCGTGCCGGATCCTGGGTGCTGAGCCGGTTCGAATGCCGTACCTCGACAAGGACTATCAGCGCGTGCTCGACGAAGACGAGATCCTCGCCGCCGTGGCCGCCGCGGTGGCCGAGAGCGATGTCGTCTTGATTCCCGCTTATCCCTTGACGAACGAGGACCACGCCTGGTTGTCGCGGCTCCTGCTCACACGGCTTCAGATCGACGCGAGGATCGTGTTGTACGCAGAGCAACCGTACGCCGCGTGGTCCCGTGAGGTTCCTGCGGAGGCCCAGGCCGAGCGCCCATGGCGTGTCGTCAGCACCTCCGCCCTCGCCCGAGGAGTCAAGCTCCGCGCGTGTCGGGCCTACAAGTCACAGATTCCGATGCTCGGAGGCACGCGCGTCTTGTTCGGAATCACGAGCTACGAGGCGCGGCTCGGCGGCGAGTCGATCTGTTGGTCGCAGAGCTGATGTGACGACGTCCCGAGGAACTGCCGTTGTCGTCGCAGCCGACTCGGTTGGTGCGCTCGCCACGATCCGGTCGCTCGGCCGCGCTGGCGTCCGCGTGATTGTCGTCCATCAGGCGTCAGAGGCGCTCGGCTTTCGCTCGCGGTACGCGTCGCGCTGGGTCT
Source organism: Gaiellaceae bacterium (assembly GCA_035573355.1). Classification (GTDB taxonomy): domain Bacteria; phylum Actinomycetota; class Thermoleophilia; order Gaiellales; family Gaiellaceae; genus 3-1-20CM-4-69-9. The sequence continues at coordinate 21,636 of DATMZV010000066.1, forward strand.
GCCCGGATCCGAGGACGGATGAGCAGGGCTTCGTCGATTCGCTGGTCGCGCTCGGCGAGCGCCTGGCCGAGCCGGCTCCGATCTTTCCGATCGCCGACACGCACCTTTACGCGATCGCGCGCAACTTCGATCGTCTCGCCGATCGCTTTCTCCTCCCGTTTCCAGAGCCCAAGAGGCTGGAGACGCTGAGGGACAAAAGCGTCCAGGTCGAGCTCGCGGTCCGGGCGGGCGTGCCTGTTCCCCGCACTGTTGACGCACCGAGCGACGACCTCGCGTACCCCGTGCTCGTCAAGTCTTCGGACTCGGGCGGGTTCTTCGAAGCATTCGGAGCCAAAGCCCTGCGGTGTGACTCGCGGTCCGAGCTCGAGCAAGCTTACGAGCGGGCTCGCCCGTTCTCTCCCCACATCCAGGAATGGATCCCAGGCCCCGATCAGGATCTCTACCTCGCCGGGGCCTATCTCAACGCCGCCGGCGAGGAGCTCGGCGTCGTGACCTGTCGCAAGCTGCTCCAGGTTCCTCCCGAGATGGGAACGATTCGAGTCGGCGAGGCCTTTCCCGTCCCGGAGGTCGCCGAGCTGGCGCTCGTGTTTCTGCATGAAGCCCGTTGCTACGGGCCGTCGGACGTCGAGTTCAAACTCGACCGCCGAGACGGAACGTTTAAGTTCATCGAGGCCAACCCGCGGCTCGTCCAGTGGCAAGGGCTCGCTTCGGCCGCCGGCGTCGACATCGCCCTGCTCGCGTACAGAGATCTCAGGGGCGAGTCTCCGAGCCCGGTCGAGCAGCACAAGGGACGGAGACGATGGGCGATCACGATCCTCACCGGCAGCGGTCGAGAAGGACCCGGTCTCAGCGGATCGGGGCCCGTCTTGACCAGGCCGCCGTACGTCGACGCGGTGTTTGCGCTCACCGATCCGTGGCCTTCGCTCGTTCAGGCCGGCAAGGTCTTCTCCGGCCTCGCACGGCGAGTCTTCGGCCGCCGCTAGCAACTAGGTTGTGATCTCAATGGGCAGCGGGTCGGAGAGAAAGCTGCCGAGGCGCGAGTTCCTGCTCGCGGGCACGGCGGCGCTCGCCTCGACGACACCCGTCGCGCGAGCAGCGTTTCGCGGGCTCGATCGACTCGACGCGTCATCCGGGCTTCCGAAACCGGAGCGTTCGGGGATCGAGCACGTGATCGTGGTGATGATGGAGAACCGTTCATTTGACCATCTCCTCGGCTGGTTGCCCGGCGCCGACGGTAAGCAGGCTGGACTGACCTACGTCGATCGGCACGGCCAGAAGCAGGCCACCTACAGGCTCGCCCCCGACTATCAGGGTTGTGGTCATCCCGATCCCGATCACACGGCCAGCGCCGGACGCATCCAGTACAACGGCGGTAAGTGTGACGGCTTCCTTCGTTCCCCCTACAGCGACCGCTATGCGATCGGCTACTACGGCGCGGACGATCTGCCCTTCCTCGGTCGGGCCGCGCCGGACTGGACGACGTGCGACCGTTACTTCTCCGCGGTCATGGCCGAGACCCATCCGAACCGCGTGTATCAGCACGCGGGCGTCGCCCTCGGGCTCGACGAAGGGACCCAGATCCTGAGGCTGCCGACGATCTGGGACCGGCTCGCGGCTCGGAAGGTGAGCGGACGCAGCTACCACGGCAGCGGCGCGTCCTTTCTCGCGGATTGGGGTCACAAGTACGACTCGATCGTTCGCTCCAACGACGATTTCCTCGCGGCCTGCAGGACCGGCCGTCTCCCGCACGTCGCGTTCGTCGATCCGCCACGGGCGGGCAGCGAGCGAGGCGTCTCCGCCGACGACCACCCGTATGGCGACATCCGTGCCGGTGAGCATTTCCTGAACCAGATCTACGACGCCGTGTGTGGGAGTCGTGCGTGGCGTTCGAGTGTCCTCGTGATCACATTCGACGAGTGGGGTGGGTTCTTCGACCATGTGCCACCCCCGCGCGCTCCCGACGTCTCTCCGGAGCTGCGGCTGCGGGGGTTCCGCGTTCCCACTCTCGTGATCTCGCCGTTCGCCCGCCGCCGCTTCGTGTCGCACCGCGTCTTCGACCACACCTCGATCCTGCGGATGATCGAGTGGCGCTGGAGACTGCGACCGCTGTCGGTGCGTGATGCGAGGGCGAACAACCTTGCGACCGTCCTCGACTTCGGACGGCGCGATCTGCGCGCGCCGAAGTACCAGGTGCCGAAGGTGGCCCCACAGCCGTGCAAGAAGTAGCGCCGGCCGATACGCGCGTCGGCGAGCTGCGCGCGGGTGCCCTCCTGTGTTGGATTCCCGTCGGCGTGGCAGTCGCGACCGGTGCGGTCGCGCTCGGCTCGAAGGGCTTCACCAACGACGAAGCGGTGAGCGTCACGCTCGCGCGCCTGTCGTGGCGGCACTTCGGTGATCTGATCGTGCACCGAGAGACAAATGGCAGCCTCTACTTCACGCTGCTGCACGTCCTCACGAACGGAAACGGCGGGGAGTGGGGAGCAAGGGCGTTGTCGGTCGTTGCATTCGTGCTCGCGACGGCGGTGTTCATCCTGCTCGTGCGGCGACTCCTCGGCGTGCGGACGGCCGTCTTCGCCGGCACGCTCTTCGCCCTCAGCCCGTTGCACGTCGAGTACGCACAGACCGCGCGCGAGTACCTACTTGCCCTGTTGCTCGTCGTCGCGTCGACGTACCTGTTCGTCCGAGGTGTGGAAGAGCCCTCGGCGGTGGTGTGGGCGGCGTATGCCGTCGTTTCCGGGGCGGGGGCGTATGCATTTCTGCTCGCGGCTGCGGTTCCCGTCGCGCATGTTCTCTCGCTCGCTGCGCTCCCACGCGCACGCGTCCCCTGGCGCCAGGTGCGCCTGGGTATCGCGGGCTTTCTCGCGCTCCTGTTGCCGCTCGTGATCCTCCTGACGCAGACGAAGGCCGCGGGCGGCGTCTCGTGGGCAGCGGGCAATCTGCCGGGGCGGGTGGCGGTGTCGGTTCGGGATTTCTTTCCCCGGGCGCTCCTGGTCGTGCTGCTCGCTGCTTTCTCCGCTGCCCTGGCCTTCGCCTGGTGGCGGATCGCTC
>DATMZV010000067.1:0-3101 GCA_035573355.1 Gaiellaceae bacterium
CAGACCGTCGGCACGTCCTGAATCTCCCAGGGCCGCGCCTCGAAGCGGTACTTGGTCGAGGTCAGCGCGCCCACCGGGCAGAGCTCGATCACGTTCCCGCTGAAGGGCGCACGGTAGGGCTCGTCGCCGAACGTCGCGATCATCGAGCCTGCGCCGCGGTCGACCGCGACGAGCTGTCCGTCCTCGGCGACGCCTTCGCTGAAGCGGGTGCAGCGATAGCAGAGGATGCAGCGTTCGCGGTCGAGCGCGATCAGCGGCGATACCGGAATCGGCTTCTCGAACGTGCGCTTCGGGAAGGTCATGCGCGTGTTCCCCGGCCCGTATCGGAAGGTCAGATCCTGGAGCGGGCACTCGCCACCCTTGTCGCAGACCGGGCAGTCGAGCGGGTGGTTGACGAGGATGAACTCGAGGGTGGCGTTCTGGGCGTCAGCCGCGACCGGCGAGGTCAGAGCGGTGCGCACGACCATTCCCTCCTGTGCGGTCAGCGTGCAGGCGGCCTGAGGCTTGGGCGGGCCGGGCTCGATCTGGCAAAGGCACATGCGGCAAGCGCCAACGGGTGCCCCCAGCCGTGGCTCGTAACAGAAGACGGGAATCTCGATGCCGGCCGCGAGAGCAGCCTCGACGAGCCCGGTCCCCTTCGGCACCTCAACCGAGACCCCGTCGATCGTGAGCCGAACCAGCTCGGGCGCGCTCATGCGTGACGCCCCGGTGACACCGACGGCACCATGTCCGACACCAGGCCGTGGGAGAAGTTGGCCTGGACGTTCAAGCCGGCACCGTTGCCACGGCTCCGTGGGTACGCGGTCTCGTGGTCACTCATGCGTGACGTCCCGGTGACACCGACGGCACCATGTCCGACACCAGGCCGTGGGAGGAGTTGGCATGGACGTTCAAGCAGGCACCGCACTATGGGTATGGACGGCGACCGGGGAGAGCACGTCGTGCAACGGCGAAGAGGCGCCGAACGGACACCCGCCCTGGTCGAGATGCGCTACGAACTCGGCCCGGAACTTCTCGACATAGCTGGCAACGGCGATCGCCGCCGTCTCGCCGAGCGGGCACAGGCACTTGCCGTTGATCCGGTCGCAGACGTCGAGGAGGAGGTCGAGCTCGGACTGCTCCGCCTCGCCCGACTCGAGCCGGCGCAGGATCTGCGTCATCCAGCGCGTGCCCTCGCGGCACGGCGTGCACTTGCCGCACGACTCGTGCTCGTAGAACTCCGAGATGCGGATGCCGAGCTGCACCATGCAGCAGCGGTCGTCGAGCGCGACGACCCCGGCCGATCCCATCGCCGTGTTCAGCTTGAGAAGAGAGTTGAAGTCGTAGCCGACGTCGATCTCGTCGCCCTTCAGGATCACCGTCGACGAGCCACCGGGAATGACTGCTTTGAGCTGGCGGTCGTCCGGAATGCCGCCGCCGAGACCGTAGATCAACTCGCGCATGCTGGTGCCGTTCTCGATCTCGTAGTTCCCGGGCTTCTCGACATGTCCTGAGATCGAGACCACACGAGTCCCGCGTGAATCCGGCACGCCGAGCTTGGCGTACTCGGCGCCGCCCATCTCGATGATCGGCGGGAGAGTGGCCATCGTCTCGACGTTGTTCACGACGGTGGGTGAGGCGTTGAGCCCCTGCACCGCCGGAAAGGGAGGCTTCGTGCGCGGCTGGCCGCGTTTTCCTTCGAGCGACTCCAGAAGCGCAGTCTCTTCGCCGCAGATGTAGGCGCCCGCGCCTCGGTGCAGCACGATCGTCACGTCGCCCCGCAGTTCTGGACGCTCCTGCAACTCCTCGAGGGCGGAACGGAGCACCTCGTAGGGGCCGGTGTACTCACCGCGGATGTAGACGAAGACGCTCTTGGACTCGACCGCATGAGCGGCGATGAGGCAGCCCTCGATGAACCGGTGGGGAACCCGCGCCATGATCTCGTTGTCCTTGAAGCTGCCGGGCTCCGACTCGTCCGCGTTGACGACGAGGTAGTGCGGATTCGGGTTCTGATCCGGTTTCGGGACGAAGGACCACTTCCGTCCGGTCGGGAAGAAGGCGCCGCCGCGGCCTCGGAGCTCCGATGCGATGACTTCGTCGATCACCGCGTTCGGTGACATCGCGCGCGCCTTCAGCAGCGAGCCGTAACCGCCGATCGCCTCATACTCGGCGAGCTTCGTGAGGTCCCGCTCGTCGGTGCCGCCGAGGACGATCATGCGCTCAGCCGCCATTGCGCAGCTCCTGCACGATCGCGGGCACGTCGTCCGGCTTCACGTGCGTGCGGTAGTGATGGTCGATCGAGACGACGGTCGCCCACCCGCAGCCGCCGAGACACTCGATCGGCCGGAGCGTGACTTCCCCGTCGGCCGACGTCTCGCCGGCGCGGATGCCGAGCTCTTCCTCGAAGCGCTCCAGAACTTGCTGGGCGCCGACGAGCGCGCACGACACATTCGTGCAGACCTCGACCATGTGCCGGCCGACGGGAACGAGGTGCAGCATGTCGTAGAAGGAGGCGACCGCCTCACAGAACGCGGGGGTGGTGCCGAGTGCGTCGGCGCACTCGCTCAAAGCCTCGGCGGACAGGTAGCCGTGGCGCTCCTGCGCGAGACGCAGCGCAGGCAAGGTCGCGGAGCGCCAGTTCGGGTACTGCGCCTTGATCTCCTGGACCTCGTCGTAGTAGGTGCTCACCGGTCGACCTCGCCCATGACGGTGTCGAGTGAGCCGACGATGGCGATCATGTCCGCGATCAGCGCGTTGCTCATCGCCGTCGCCGTCGCCTCGAGGGCGACGAAGGAGGGCGCACGGAACTTGACCCGCCACGGCTTCGGCCCGCCGTCGGAGACGACGTAGCAGCCGAGCTCGCCGCGCGGCGATTCGACTGCGACGTACACCTCGCCTTCAGGGACGCGGAAGCCCTCGGTGACGATCTTGAAGTGGTGGATCAAGGACTCCATCGAGGTGTGAAGCTCCTCACGCGGCGGGAGGACGACCTTGCGGTCGTCGGCGATCCAAGGGCCGCCGGGCATGCGGCGAAGTGCCTGGTCGACGATCCTGACGGACTCGCGCATCTCCTCCATCCGCACGCGGTAGCGCGCGTACACGTCGCCCTCCGGGTAGACGGG
>DATMZV010000068.1:0-7198 GCA_035573355.1 Gaiellaceae bacterium
GAGGACGTCGAGGTGCTCGCCGAGCACGAGGGCGAGCCGGTGCTCGTTCGCGACGGGCGGATCCTCGTGGCATCGTTCCACCCGGAGCTGACGGAAGATACGCGGGTGCACGAACTGTTCTTGAATGCCGTTGAGGAGGCGATGAGTGTCAGGGCATAGCAAGTGGTCGTCGATCAAGCACAAAAAGGGCGCTGCCGACGCGAAGCGCGGCAAGCTGTTCTCGAAGCTTTCGCGCGCGATCATCGTCGCGGCGAAGGAGGGGGGACCCGATCCAGCCGGCAACCTCGCCTTGCAGAACGCGATCGAGAAGGCGCGCTCCTATTCCATGCCGAAGGACAACATCGAGCGGGCGATCGCGCGCGGCTCGGGCGCTGACTCCGATGCGCAGGCATTCGAGACGGTGGTCTACGAAGGCTACGGCCCGAACGGCGTCGCCGTGATCGTCGAGGCGCTCACGGACAATCGCAACCGCACCGCGTCGGACGTTCGGCATGCGTTCGACAAGAACGACGGCAACCTCGGGACATCGGGCGCAGTCGCCTGGCTCTTCGAGCGCCGCGGCGTAGTCGTCGTGCCGGTGGACGGGGTCGACGAGGACGAGCTGACACTTGCCGCTGCCGAAGGCGGCGCCGACGACATCAAGCGCGACGGCTCGACCTATGAGGTCGTGTCGGCACCCGAGGCCCTGACGGCGGTCCGCGAGGCAGTCGAGGCGGCGGGCTTTCCCGTCGATTCCGCGGAGTTGACGATGGTGCCGAAGACCACCATCGAGGTCGCAGACGAATCCTCGGCGAAGAAGATCGTGCGGCTGATGGAGGAACTGGAGGACAACGACGACGTCCAGGACGTCTACGCGAACTTCGACATCCCGGAGCGCGTCCTCGAGACCGTCGCTTCGTAGGGACATGTTCCAGGGACAGTCCCTGGCACGTGTCTGGAAAAGCCGTGCCGGTCACCCCGGTTACTCACGGCGCCACCCCGGTGTCAGCGGGTTGGCCTAGCCTTCGCAGCTCGAACGGAGGGGTCGCGAGGGAGCCGTGTGCTCCCTCGCCGTTTTGCTAGACCCAGCCGCGCTGGCGTGCGACGCGACAGAGCGCGCGACGCTTCGCGTGTGCCGGCTGATCCGAGAGCCCGGCCTTTGCATAGATGCGGCGTAGTGCCGCTTTGACGGTTCCGGTCGCGCCGGGCGTCCCGAGCTGTGCGGCGATCTGCTCGTTCGACGGCAGGCTCTCGAGACTCGCACCGGCGAGCCACGGCCCGCACAGGGACAGCACCACCTGGCGCTGGAACGAGGACAGCTGCGCGGAATCCGCGGGCACGACCTCTTCGAGCGGCTCGGTCGTGTCCGGGTCCTGCAGCTGAGCCGGCCAGGAGAAGAGGACCGTTTCCGCGCCGATTCCGATGCGGTCGGCGTGCCGCAGCGGGAGAGGCGTTCCCGCTTGTACCCGGGTCCCGTTCAGGAACGTGCCGTTGAAGCTGCCCCGGTCCTCGACGTACCAGCGGCCGTCCGTGACCGTGAGGGCAGCGTGGTCGCGGCTGACGGTGGTCGACGTGAAGGTCAGATCGTTCGAATCGTCGCGTCCGATCGTGACGCTTTCCTTCAGCTCGTGTTCCTTCCCGTCCGGGAAGGTCAGCCAGATGTCCCCGGGCATGGCCGGAAGGATACGTCCGGGTCACTCCCTAACCTCTGACCGTGAAGGTCATCGGCATCGATCCAGGGACGGCTTCTTGCGGGTACGGGATCGTCCACGAAAGAGACGGGCGCCTCAGGGCCATCGACCACGGGTGGTGGAAAACAGCCGCCTCCGAGCGGCCGGAGGCACGGCTGAAGACGATCTTCGACGCCGTGGCCGAGCTCGTCGAGGTGCATCACCCAGATGCCGTCGCCATCGAGGAGTCGTTCGTCGGCGCCGACGCCCGCACCGCACTCTCCGTCGGGCAGGCACGCGGGGCCGTCATGGTCGCGGCCGCTAACGGCGGAGTCGAGTGCGCTGAATATCCGCCGGCCCGCGTCAAGCAGGTGGTCTGCGGCTACGGGCGTGCCGAGAAGCAGCAGGTGCAGAAGATGGTGAAGGTGATCCTCGGGCTCGAGGCCGAGCCTGCCTCGACCCATGCCGCCGATGCGCTCGCCGTCGCGATCTGCCATGCGCTCGCGCCGCCTCTGCTGAGGATCGCGGGATGATCGCGCGCCTTCGGGGCAAGCCCGTGGCGAACACGCCGGACGGGCTCGTCGTCGACGTCGGGGGCATCGGTTATCTCGTGGCCGCGACGCCTTCGGCGATCCGCGCCGCGGACGGTGCGGCGGAGGTCGCGCTGCACACCTACCTGCACGTACGCGAGGACGCGTTGCAGCTGTACGGGTTCGTGGAGGCGGCCGAGCGTGAGCTCTTCCTCCAGCTCCTGTCCGTGAACGGCATCGGCCCGAAGGTCGCGCTCGCAATCGTCTCCGGCTCGCCCGCCGCCGACTTGCGCCGCGCGATCGTGCTGGGTGACACGGCGCGCTTCCAGGCCATCCCCGGAATCGGGAAGAAGACCGCCGAGCGGATCGTGCTCGAGCTCAAGGAGAAGATCGGCGAGGCGCCGGTGCCGATCACCTCAGCGGGTGGCAGTGAGAGCGGGAGCCAGCCGCATCTCGTCGCCCGCGACGCTCTCGTCGAGCTCGGCTACTCGCTCGGCGAGGCGGAGTTGGCGCTGGCGCGGGTCGATCCGGAGCTTCCGCCGGAGGAACGCGTCCGCGAAGCGCTAAAAGCGGCCTAGACATGTCCACTCAGTTCCTGGCACCGGTGGTCGTCCCCGAGGAAGAAGACCTCGAGCAGTCTTTGCGTCCGCGACGCCTGGCCGAGTTCGTCGGGCAGGAGCGGATCAAGGAGCAGCTCGCCATCTCGCTGGACGCGACGAAGGCGCGCGACGAGCCGCTCGACCACGTGCTTCTCGTTGGGCCGCCCGGACTCGGCAAGACGAGCCTCGCGTTCATCGTGCGCGAGGAGCTCGGCGTCGGAATACGTTGCGTCGCTGGTCCCGCGCTCGAGCGCAAGGGCGACATGGCGGCGATTCTCACCGGCCTCGAGCGGCATGACGTCCTCTTCGTCGACGAGATCCACCGGCTGAACCGCGCGATCGAAGAAATCCTGTACCCGGCCCTCGAGGATTTCCGGCTCGACATCATCGTGGGTCAAGGCGCCGCTGCACGCACGCTGACGCTCGACCTGCCGCCGTTCACGCTCATCGGGGCGACCACGCGGACGGGCCTCCTGACGACACCGCTTCGCGATCGCTTCGGCATGACGTTCCGGCTCGACTACTACGACGCGCCCGAGCTCGGCACGATCGTGCGCCGCTCGGCGCGAATCCTCGACGTCGAGATTGCGGAGGACGCCGCCGACGAGATCGCCCGGCGCTCGCGCGGAACGCCGCGGATCGCGAACCGCATCCTCAGGCGGGTGCGAGACGTGGCGCAGGTGAAGCACGACGGCGTGATCACGAACGAGGTGGCACGGGAGGCGCTCGAACTGCTGGAGGTGGACGACCGCGGGCTCGAGCGAATCGACCGCGAGCTGCTCTCGACGATCCTCCTCAAGTTCGGCGGCGGGCCGGTGGGACTCTCGACGCTGGCCGTCGCACTCGGCGAGGAGCAGGACACGATCGAGGACGTGTACGAGCCGTTCCTGCTGCAGCTCGGTTTCCTTCAGCGCACGCCGCGCGGCCGCATCATCACCGAGCTCGGCCGGGAGCAGCTCGGAGCCCCGCCGGCCGCGGACGGCACGAAGCTCTTCTGATCTGGTCCAGCGGGCGAAACCCGCCGCCCGGGTCCCGCCCAACTAGGAAAGAGGTGAAGGGCCGGAAACCGCCGCATTGGTTCCGACCCTTCAGGAAATGTCCGCCCCGACCGCAGTGTCCCGGGGCTTCGCTCTACCCGCAGTGCAGAGCGTTTTGAGGACAAGTGGTACGTGAGGAGCATGAATCACCCACGCCGGTTGATTCCTCCCCCTTCGGGTGGTTCATCCAGGCACTTCACTTCACCCACCAGGGGGAGTGCTGGAAACGGCTTTTCGCCTCAATGTGAGTCCCAGGAGGATCGTGAGGGGCCGCAGCTCACATCCTCCAACGCGGCGGTCGCAGGGTTGCCCTGCGACCGCCCACTTCAGACCTGTCCGGTGCCAGGCACGGGACGGCGTCGCAACGGCCACGTCCGCGCCGCTGCGAGGACCCACGGTGCGAAGAGGAGGGCCATGACGTCGAACCAGACGTAGCCGGAGGCGACGCCGCTCGGCGGATTGCCGTCGGGGATGCCGAGGCCGGGGAGCTGCTCGGCCCAGCGCCAGGTTCCAATCGCAGTCCCGTAGAGCTCGAGCGCCGCCACGACGAGGAAGACCCCGGCGTAGGCCGCGCGCGCCCGCGAGCGCCAGAGAAAAGCGAGCAGCAACGGGACGCCGAGCGCGCCGGCCGCATCGAGGCGTGGCAGCACCGTCAATCCGAGCACGCCCCAGAGCAACGCGGCTCCGCCGGCGACGAGCACCAGCGCGCGCGAATGGCGCCGTAGCCCTTCGCTGAGCGCGAGCCCGGCCATGAAGACGAGCCCGTGCGCGGGTGGGACGAACGTCGGCAGGTTGTGCAGGCGGTAGGAGTAGACGCCCCAGAGGATCGAGCCGGTCAGCTCCGCCACGGTCGCGGCGCAGATCACGACGGCCACCTGCGCGCGCCGCTCCGACGTCAGAGGCCAGGCCGCGCCGATCAGGACGATCCACGTCAGCGCGCCGAGCGCGAGTTGGCCGTGCAGGTCGACCTGCGTATCCACGGCCAGCAGCGCCGCCAGGTACGCGGCGATAAGAGCGGCGCGAGTCACCGACGGAACTGCATCTCGTGCCAGGACGGCACGGGTGCAAGCTCCAGGAGCGCGCGGTCGCCGTTCGGGTCGCGGTAGCCGAAGTCGGAGGAGTCGTCGTCCCACGCGACCTCGAGGAGCCCTTCCTTCACGCGGTGGTCCAGCCAGGCCCCGCGGAAGACCAGCTTCTTCAGCCAGTAGACGAGCGACTCGCCGCCGACGAGCGATACGCGTTCCCAGTGACGTACGAGGTAACGGCCGAGACCGCTGCGCGGCTCGTCGATCCAGTCGCGCTCGACGAGCTCGACGAGGTCGGCAGTCTCGTCGTCGTCGAGCTCGTTGTCGCCGACGAGACCGAGCTTGACCGCGGCGGCGGTGACGCGTTCCTCGAAGTCGGAGCGGTTGAAGCCGAAGCGGTAGCCAAGGAACTCGACGACGTAGTCGTCCCCGGAGACGTAGTTGGCTTCGATCACGATTGAACGATAGCTCCGCGGTAGGCTCGTCTCATGAGTACGAGACTGGCTGCAGCCTCGGGCGCGGTGACCGCTGTCGTGCTCGTCGCCGTCTGGGTGAGCGACCTCTCGTTCGAGCGCGCCGTACTGCTCGCGCCCGTTCTGGTCATCGGCCTCGCCGCCGTCGCCGGGCTCGTCGTCTTCTGGGGCCGGGTGGGCTGGGACTCATTCCGTCAGGCCCGTCACCCGAGGCTCGTGATCGCAGCGGCTCTGGCGTTCGTTCTGCTGCTGGTGGGCCTGACGCTGCTCGGGGTCCAGCTGCCGCGCGAGTAGGCCGGAGTAGCCGGGGGTTAGGACGGGGGTTGACCGTACCCGTAAACACCGGCTGGCCCGGTGTCGCGAAAACCCCCGGACCTGCGACGGTAACGACATGACCGATTCGACTCTCACAGAGCTGCATCACCGCTCCGCCGACGGCATCGAAGTCTCGTTGCTCTGGAGCCGTGTGACGAACGCGCTGACGGTTGCGGTGGAGGACAGCCGCTCCGGGCAGAGCTTCGTGCTCCCGGCACCGGCCGAGAAGGCGCTCGACGTGTTCGAGCACCCGTTCGCGTACGCGGCCTAGAGGAGCGCAGCGAGCGCGTCGCGCAGCCGCTCGAGGTCGGCAGCGTCGTTGTAGCCCTGGAACGACGGACGGATGAAGCGGTCGTCTCCGCGCTCGAAGACCGGGATCTCGATCCGGTGCTCGTCGTAGAGGCGCTCCTTCAGATCCGTGGGAGCCTCCTTTGGAAGGCGGAGCGTGACCATCTGGCGAAAGAAGTCCTTCGAGTCGGGCGTCACTCCCTCGAGCCCTAGCTCGTTGCGCGCCCGCCGCGCCAGCTCGTGACACCGTTCGCGCACCGCGTCCCAGTCGTGCTCTCGCTGCCACTCGATCGCAGTGGGAACAGTGAGATACGCCGAGGGATCCCGCGTGCCCTGCTTCTCGTGGCGCGCGACAAAGGCGGGATCCTCGCCCTCGTACCCCCAGCTGATCATGAGCGGGTGCACATCGCGCTGCAGCTCGCGCCGCACGTAGAGAAAGCCCGCACCCTTGGGCGCGCAAAGCCACTTGTGACAATTGGCGCTGTAGTAGTCGGCGTCGAGGGAGGCGAGGTCGAGAGGAAGGTGGCCTGGGACGTGCGCTCCGTCGACGACGGTGCGGATCCCACGCTCGCGCGCGCGCCTGCAGAGCTCCGCGACGGGCAACGTGAATGCCGTCTGGGAGGTGTAGTGGCTGATGAAGAGCACCTTCGTGCGAGGCCCGACTCCGGCCCAGATCGTGTCGGCGATCTCTTCGGCGCTCGTGACGGGCAAACGGATCGGAGTTCTGACGTAGCGCGCGCCGAAGTCGCCGCAGACGTGCTCCCAGGTCAGGTCGAGCGCGCCGTACTCGAGGTCCGAGGAGAGAACCTCGTCGCCGGGCCCGAGGCCGAGTGGCCACGCAGCGATGTTGACGCCGGCGCTCGCGTTCGGGACGAAGACCAGGTCGTCCCCATCCGCGCCGACGTACGCGCCGAGTGTGGCTCGCGCCTCGGCGAGCAGCTCGTCGACCCGTCGGGCCAGAAACAGCACCGGTTGGCGCTCGAGCTCCAGCTGCCACTCCTGATAGCGCTCGAATACCGCGCGCGGCACGGCGCCGAAGGAGCCGTGGTTCAGAAACGTCACACTCGGATCGAGCAGGAACTCGGCGCTCAGGGCGGTGCTGTCCGACACCGTTCGTACGGTAGTCGTGCATGTCAGAGGGCATCTGGACCATCCGTCCGTGCCCGCACCGGCAGGCGAGCGACCTCGCGAAGGAGCTCGACCTCAGCGAGATCACGGCAAGCGTGCTCGTTCGGCGCGGCTACGGCGACCCCGACGAGGCGCGGGCCTACCTGGCCGGCGA
>DATMZV010000069.1:0-7482 GCA_035573355.1 Gaiellaceae bacterium
CTCGCGATCGTGAAGTCCTTCGAATCGTTGCTGCCCTCATGGTTCGCGTCGGCGGCATACGTGTAGCTCGCGGTCGCCGCACCCGCATTGGTGTTGTTGCTATAGACCGGATCCGGATCCGCACTCAGCCCACCCGCACCAAAAACATGAGCCGAACAAGGCGTCTGCGCAGAACCGTCGTAGGTCACACTTGCCGGACAACTCACGGTAGTCGTCGAAGCAGCCTTCCCGATCGTGAAGGTTTGTGGGTCGCTGCTACCCAGGTGGTTGCCGTCACCAGCGAACGTGTAACTCGCGGTCGCCGTACCCGCATTCGTGTTGTTGCTGTAGACGGGATCGGGGCTCAAGTTCAGCCCACCTGCGCCGGTGACCGCAACCGAGCAAGGCGTCTGCGCTGATCCAGTGTACGTCACACCAGACCCGCAGCTCACCACTGTCGTCGAGGTCGCCTTCCCAATCGTGAAGGTCTCCGAGTCGCTGCTTCCCGAGTGGTTCGCGTCGCCCGCAAACGTATAACTGGCGCTCGCCGTACCGGCATTCGTGTTATCGCTGTAGACCGCCGCGGGTGTCAGATTCAACCCGCCGCCGGTCACCGAGACCATGCAAGGCGTCTGCGTCGAACCGTCATAGGTGACGGTAGCCGGGCAGGTCACCAGCGTCGTCGACGCTGCCTTCTCGATCGTGAAGTTCTTCGAATCATTACTGCCGTCATGGTTCGCGTCGCCGGCGTACGTGTAACTTGCGGACGCCGTGCCCGCATTGGTGTTGTTGCTGTAGATCGGCGCCGGATCCGCGCTCAAGGCGCCCGCACCGCTCACATGAATCGAGCACGGCGTCTGCGGCGAACCGTCATAAGTCACACTCGACGGACACGTGACAACCGTCGAGCTCGCCGCCTTACTGATCGTGAAATCCTTCGAATCGCTGCTGCCAAGATAGTTGTCCGATTCCGCGTACGACGCGCTGGCCGTCGCAGTGCCGGCGTCGACGTTGTTGCTGTAGTCGACCGACAGCAGGAGTGAGAGCCCCCCAGGACCCGTCACCGAGGCCGAACAAGGTGTTTGTGCCGAGCCGGTGTAGGCAAACGGGCCGGCACCGCAGGTGACAGTAGCCACACTCGTCGCCTTGGCGATCGTGAATGCCTGCGGCACGCTCGGGGCGGCTTCGTGGTTCGCGTTGCCGTCCTGGGAGGCCGTAATTGTGCAGCTGCCTGCACCTTGCAGGTGAACCATTCCGCCAGCGCTGACATCGCAATTACCCAGCGGGCTGAAATAGACGGTGAGCCCGGAGTCGCTCGTGGCGCTGACCATGAAGTCGGCGTCACCGAAAGTCTTGTTTCCGAGCGCTCCGAACGTGATCGTCTGACCCGCCTTCCCGATCGTGAAGTTCTTCGAATCGCTGCTTCCCAGATAGTTTGCGGTCGCAGCGAACGACGCACTCGCCGTCGCCGAACCCGCATTCACGTTGTTCGTGTAACTCACCGTCAACGACTGACTCAACCCACCAGCACCACTCACAGACGCCGTACAAGGCGTCTGCGCCGAACCCGTATACGTAAACGGACCAGCGCCACAGGTCACCGTCGTCGTCGAAGCAGCCTTCCCAATCGTGAATGCCCTTGGGATAGCCGTCGCCGCGTTGTAATTGCCATCTCCCGCCTGGCTCGCCGTGATCGTGCACGAACCTGCGGCGGTGATATGAACACTCGCCCCAGCGACCGTGCAGTTTCCGGATGCCGCGAAGCTCACGGCTAATCCGGAACTCGCAGCCGCGGAGACGTTGAAGTCGGCGTCCCCAAAGGCCTTATCGGGCAAAGCCGCGAAAGTGATCGTTTGACTCGCCTTCGTAGCCGTCACGGAGTCCGTGATCTGGGGCGCCGGGTTGAAGCTGGCGTTCCCGGGCTGGTCATACTTGACCGTGCAGATGCCCGTAGCACTGGTCATCGTGAATGTCGCGCCGCTGTTTGAACAGGATCCTGCGCTGCTGTAGATCACGGGAAGCCCTGAGCTCGCCGTTGCCGCGACGACAAAGGACGAGTTGACCGCGGCACTAGAAGGCGCGTGCGTCGTCACCGTGATCGTCTGGTTCTGAACTGTCGAGTAGTTCGCCGCATAGACAAATCCCTGCGACCCATTCGGCGCGAGAGCACAGATCACATTTGCCGAGATGCTCGTAAAGGCCGAGCTCGCACCGCTCTTCGTCCAAGATGAGAATGTCGCCCCAGTCGGTGCACTGGCCGCGCCAGCTGTGAGCTTCCAGAAGGCCGCGCTCCCCGAGAGCGCAAAGTTTGTGCCTGCGGTGACCGAAGTCGTTTGCGGCGACCCATTGGATCCACCTACTGCGCTCGAGCACGAGGCGTCTGAGAAACCTTGGTAGGTCAAAGAGAAGGTAACCCCCGCCGGCGCGGCGGCGACATCGAGTGATGCGTCAGTGAAGGTCGTAGTCGCAGTTCCACCACCGCTGCCGGTTGCGGTAACGGTGTAGACGGAGACGAAAGTGCTCGGAAGCTGGAAGTGAAGGCCGAAATGGCCGCTGAGGTCGGCAGTGGTATCCGCCGCGTATTTCCAAGTCTGGCCGAGAGCGTCATCGACGACAATGTGGACGCCCTCACCTGAGCCCCAACCTGTTCCGGTCAGCGTTACGGTGGAACCCGGCGCGTAGTCAGGCTGATCGCTTGCGATCGTGGGATTTAGCAGCGAGGAGGTCGCCGTCGTGGTCGTGGAGGCGGCGCCGGTCTCAGTGGAGCTCGAGGTCGTCGTCAAATCCGTCGACGTCGCCGGGGCCGTATCCGTCGGCGTCGGCGTCGTCTCGGTCGACGAGGACGAGTCAGTCGACGTCGCGCTCGTATCAGTCGAAGCCGGCGTCGTATCCGCCGCCGTCGACGTGCTGTCAGTCGACCCTGGATCGACCAGCGCCATTCCCAGCGCACCCGAGGCCATCACGCCTGCGCAGAGCAGGGCACCGAGTCCGAGGACGATCCCCATCCGCCGCAAGTTCTTTCGACCCTTCATGTCGCCAGCTCCCCTCTCGCCCCAGATCCGCCGCATCAGATGACCCCTTAAGTCGTTGTCTCAGAGGCGGCGCGCCTGGCGGTCGAGCGGGACCAGACTGGCGTACAGACCGCATTCCTGTACGCCAGTGTCATGTCCCCTCGCCCTCCGAAAATCGCCGCAGAACCCTTGCCCATTACCGCATTCAGATCGTGCTCCGGCAGGTGAGTCCAGTGACTAGTCGCCTGTCGGGTTGAAGCTCGCCGAAAAGCTGGTTGTCGCTCTCCCTCGTATGGCCGCAAAACCGGGCAGCCGCAGTGCCCGGACACCCAGTGTTGTCGCGTTGCTCTGCGCGGACAAGGGCCCGCAGACCTATCTTTGCGTTCATACCTTTGAACGCCTCATGGGAGCCGAAGACCCGCGCACCAGGGGCACACGGGCCTCCGACTGGGTTCCTTCGCTCCGTCGCGGCGCGCCGGCCCGAAGCGAGGGACAAGGGAACTACGGCTGCCGTCGGGGACAGAACAGCTACCCGGAGTCTGACTCAAGCCCCGCGGTGCCGCATGGGCCGCTCGACCCCTCCGGCGTTGAGCTTCCTCAACGCTCGAGCAGCTCGATTGCCGCTTCGCGCGTCGGCATGTGAAGCTTGCGAAGGATCGCCGAGACGTGGGTCCGCACGGTCACCGGAGAGATGAAGAGCCACGCCGCGATCTCCTCCGTCGAGGCACCGTTCCTCATGAGCTCGAGCACCTCCCACTGTCGATCGGTCAGCTCGACGCCGCCTCGGTCGCGGAGGGGGATCCGGCGCCGGCGGCGGCGTTCGCGAAACTCCTCGATCAGCAGCGTCACGAGCTGGCACGGCAGCGCCCCCTCCCCCTACAGGACGCGCTGCAAGGCCAGCGTGCAATCGCGTCGGCCCGATGTCCTTCCAAGAGGTACCCCGAGGCCCCGGCGCGAAGAGCGTCGGAAAAGTGGGCGGGAGGCTCATCTTGCGTTCAGGCCGTTGAACGCCCGTTTCCCGGCGTCGGACGGCTACGCGGTCTGAAGCAGCTTCAGTGCGTCGGCCCGGCTCTCGACGCGGAGTTTCTTGACGACTGTGCTGATGTGGCGACGCACCGTCACCTCCGAGATCCGGAGTCGATCGGCGATCTCACGTGTTGACAGGTCGTCGCGCATCAGCGACAAGACCTCCCACTCGCGCGCGGTCAGATCGATGCCTCGACCCCCGCGCGCGGCGACGCAGCGGCGAGCCGGCCGGTCACGGTAGTCGTCGATGAGCGCACGAACAAGTGAGCGTGGAATCGCCGACTCGCCCTTGGCTACAGCGCGAACGACGTTTGCGAGAGCGCCGGGCGCGATCGTCCTGCGCACGTAGCCCGTTGCACCGAGGCGGATTGCCTCGAGGAACTGCTCGTCGCAGTCGTCGTCAACCAGCAAAACGACGGCGACGGATGGGGCCCGGGCGGCCATCTCAGCAGCCGCGTGAAAGCCGTCTCCGTCCAGATGGACATCGACGATGCAGGCGTCGGGCTGATGGCGCATCCCGGCCGTCACCAGTTCCTGGACGGACTCGGCCTCTGCACAGACGCGGATTCCGTCTTTCGCGAGAGCCATGCGGATACCGGCCCGCATCGCAGGGTCGCTTGAGCCGATTACGACGTTCGATCGATTGTTCGTCAAGCCGCAGACCTACCGTTTCCGACGTTAAGAGCGCGGTGGATTCGGAACGTGCTCGAAGACTCCTTCGCGCCGCACTCATTGTCTGTAATCGACAACAGCCGGCATCCCCCTTTTGGGCGACGGTTGAACGCTGACGCCACCGTTAAGGTCAAAGTGGCGTGCGAGTCTTGATTGCGGATGACCATCGCCTGATGGTCGAGGGAACGAAGCAGGCTCTGGAAAGGGCCGGCGGCTTCGACGTCGTCGGGGAAGCGGTAAGCGGCGGCCAGGTCCTGCCACTCGTTCGCAGGCTGAAGCCGGATCTGGTGCTGCTCGACCTCCGCATGCCGCAGATGGACGGCCTCACCTGCCTCACGAAGATCCGCAAGGAGTTCCCGGACATGAAGGTCGCGATGCTGTCGGTCTCGCAGGATCCGGAGCTGATCCAGACAGCGTTGAAACGTGGAGCGAACGCGTACATCGTCAAGTCGATCGATCCAGACGATCTCGCAGGTGCTTTGAGGCAGGCCCTCGAGGGGAACGTCTTCACCACTGCAGGCATCACCGAGGACCCGGGCGAGCGAGCCGCAAAGGATGCCGGGCTGACGGAGCGCGAGCTCGGGATCATCCGTGCGGTCGCGCGTGGTCTTTCGAACGAGGCGATCTCGAAGGAGCTCTGGGTCGCCGAGCAAACCGTCAAGTTCCATCTGACCAACATCTATCGGAAGCTCGGCGTGACGAACCGCACCGAGGCGGCGCGCTACGCGTTCGAACAGGGCCTCGTCGAGCCCGAGCCCGACTCTGCGTTAGCGCACTAGAGGCGCTCGACGCGCGAGCCGCCGACGATTGCGTCTCGGCCGTCGTCGAAGCGAACCCACGCTTTGCCGCCGCCGTCGTAGTCCGGCGACCAGACGATGAGCGTTGCGTCTTCGCCGCCGGCGCGGACCCGCTCCGTTCCTTCCGGCTCCGCCCCACGCCAGACTCGGATGAACGGGTTCTCCTCCCACTCCCGCCCGATCGTGGTCTCGTCGGTGTGCCCGGGCAGGACGCGAGTCTGCGGCGGGAGGCTCATCAGGACGTTCATCACCGACTCGCGCACTTGCTCGAAGTTCCCGCCGCCGACGGAGTCCTTGAACAGCGTGTCGCCTGTGAAGACCGCCTCGCCGTTGACGACGAAGGCGACCATGTCGTCCGAGTGGCCCGGAGTCGACAATGCCTCGACCTGCAAACCCCCGATCTTCACCGCGTCGGTCTTGACCGGGAGCCCGAGCTCGCCCTCGTGCTCGACGTGGTCGGCATGCGAATGGGTGCGGAGGACGGCCTGCGGCTCCACCTCCCACTTCGCGGCCGCGGCCTGCAGCGGCTCCAGCGGAGCGCCGGAATCCACGTAGAAGGCGGCCCCGCCCTCTTCGTCCGCCACGAGGTAGGCGTTCGAGAGGTACTTGGGATGGAGACTCCGTTCGACGAGCACGGCGGTACGCTACCGGCATACCTGCGACGAGGAGGAATTGAAGATGGGTCTGCTGTCCCGTACCGGAGAGATCATCAGGGCGAAGTTCAACGCTCTGCTCAACCGGGCTGAGAACCCGAGCGAGACGCTCGACTACTCCTACGAGAAGCAGCTCACGTCGCTGCAGAACGTCAAGCGGGGCGTCGCTGACGTCGTCACCGCGAAGAAGCGCCTCGAGCTCCAGACGCAGCAGCTCGAGCAGAACGTCGTCAAGCTCGACACGCAGGCGCGCCAGGCCGTGGCCGCCGGCCGCGAGGACCTCGCGCGGCAGGCGCTCGAGCGGAAGTCCGCGATCCAGCAGCAGCTCCAGGATCTCGACGCGCAGGTGAAGCAGCTCGCAGACCAGCAGGAGAAGCTCGTTGACAGCCAGAAGCAGCTCGAGGCGAAGGTCGAACAGTTCCGCTCGCAGAAGGAAGTCATCAAGGCGCAGTACTCCGCGGCCGAAGCGCAGGTGCGGATCGGCGAGGCCGCGACGGGCATCGGCCGCGATATGGACAACACCGGTCTCGCGATTCAGCGCGCGAAGGACAAGACGGAGCAGATGCAGGCACGCGCCTCGGCGATCGACGAGCTCGTGACGGCGGGCGACCTCCAGGAGCTGGGCTCCGACAAGACGCAGCTCGACCGTGAGCTCTCGCAGCTCGCATCACAGCAGCAGGTCGACAAGGAGCTAGAGCAGCTCAAGGCCGAGGTCGGCTCAGGCACCGAGAAGAAGGAGCTCGAAACCTAAGCCGCAAGCGCCGTCTCGTCGGCGACGTCGGCCGGTATCGCGGCACGCCGGCTGAGGAGGTAGACGCCCGTGCCTGCGGTCACCAGGCAGGAAGACGCGGTGAGCAGCCGGTAGTCGATGACGGTCACGAGGGCAGCGCCTACCGCGATCGAGACTGTCTGCGGCGTGCCGATCAGAGTTTCCGCCGCGCCTGCAACGCGACCCTGCAACCGGGCGGGCGAACGCAGCTGGATCGCCGTGGCGAAACCGACGATGAACCACGCGATGCCGGCTCCCGCCACCGCAATCCCTACGAGCACGAGCGGAAGGCTCGACGAGACGAAGCTCAGCTCGCCGACGGCAAAGAGCCCCATGCCGAACCCGACGAGCTTGACGTCGCCGACGCGGCGCAGGATCCGCGCGGCCGTCACGCCGCCGGCGATTGCACCGACTCCCTGCAAGGAGCTCAACACACCGAAGAAGGACGTCGAGCGATGCAGGCCCTGGTCGATGACGGCGAAGATCACCGTCTCCGAAAAACCGACGAAGAGCAGACAAAGCCCGGTCGCGACGACGATCTGACGAAGGGGCAGTGTGCGGGCGATGTGCCGCGC
>DATMZV010000070.1:0-5282 GCA_035573355.1 Gaiellaceae bacterium
TAGACCGGCATCGGCACCCTCCGTGCCTCGAGGGCCCCGCTTCGGCGGGGCTCTCGTCGTTTCAGGGGATGCCGATGCGGTTGAGCGGCCAGTAGGTGAGAAACACCTTGCCGATGATGTTCTTGCGTGGCACGAGTCCCCAGACGCGCGAGTCGCACGAGCGCGTGCGGTTGTCACCCTCCACCAGGTACATCCCGGCCGGAATGCGCTCGAGCTTTCCCGTCGGCGGGATGTCGAGCAGCGTCTTCGTGTCATGGTCGCGGCGGCCCGGATGGATGTACGGCTCCGACAGATGACGGCCGTTGATGTAGGTGACGCCCCTGCGCTCGGACCACTGTTCGCCCGGTAGGCCGATGATGCGCTTGACAAAGATCCCGCTGACGCATTCGCGTGCTGCGGCGGCGGGCGCATTGAACACGACGATCTCGCCGCGCCTGGGATCGCGAAAGTGGTAGATGAAGCGATTAGCGAGGATGCGGTCCGAGCTCGAGGCCTCGCACGCATCCCCCGGACGGGCGCAGTGCAGGGTTGGCTCCATCGACGACGTCGGGATCCGGTAGGGGTTTACGATCCACGCTTTCACACCGATCACGATCGCTACCGCACCGACGATCGTGAGCACCCAGTCGAGCGCGACTTTCTGACCGTGCGAGAGGTTCGGGAAGAACCGTTCGATTGGGCCGCGCAATGGACGGTTACGCGACGGCAGGCGCGAGCTCGCGACCGATCAGCGCAACGGTGTCGAGGTCGCGGTGGGCGAGATGCTGGAGCATGACCCGCTCGTAGCCGAGCTCTTCGATCTGCTTCAGATGCTCGATTGCCTGGTCGACGGTTCCGACCGGGCCGCGCTCGCCGTAGCGTAGGAGCACGTCCTTCGGATCGCGGCCGAAGCGCGCGCCGATTCGGCCAGCGGACTCTTTGACCTCACGCTCGTCACGGCCGAGAACGCATGGCGCCATCAGTGAGTAGCGGAGTGTCGTCGGGTCGCGGCCCCCTTTCTCGCAGGCTGCGTCGAGAGCCTGCTTGCGCTCGCGCACTTCGTCGAGCGTTCCGAAGAGCGTGTTGTACTCGTCCGCGAAGCGGACGGCCGGACCCGTCGTTCCCGGCTTCGCGCTCCCCCCGACGAGGATCGGCAGGTCCGGCCGGCCGAGCCCCGGAGCGTCCTGGAGGCGGTAATACGTGCCTTCGTAGTCAAAGCGCTCCTCGTGCAAGAGGCCGTGCGCGATCTCGATCTGCTCGGCGAGCCGCGCGACTCGCTCGCGCGCTGTGCCGAACGCGAAGCCGTACGCCTCGTGTTCGCGCTCCATCCAGCCGGCGCCCATCCCGAGCGTGATGCGCCCGCCGGAGATCTCGTCCGCCGTCGCGGCCGAGCGTGTGAGCACCGACGGGTGACGGAACGTCGCCGGGGAGACGAGCGTGCCTAGCTCGAGCTTCGTCGTCCGAGCCGCGAGCCCGGCGATCGTCGACCAGGCGTCGAGCACCGGCCGGTTCTCGTCGAAGCCCGAGACGTAGTGGTCGGAGCGAAAGAGGGCCTCGACGCCGTGGTCCTCACAGGCTGCGGCGAGCGCCACCCAGTCGTCCCAGGTCACGCCCTCCTGTCCCTCGATCATGAGTGCGAGCCGCACGAGGCGGAAGCCTAGTGGTGGCGGAACCGTTCGTGTGTGGAAGAAAAGTCACACTTTCGACACGAACTCCAGGGCCGTTCGAGACAGTTTGGCCAGTGGCCGACTGGGACCTGTCGGGGACAGTCCCCGTCGTGGCTCCGTGGGACAGGGACGGTCCGGCCGCGCCTCGGCTGACAGGGAAGGGCCTCGCTAGCATCGACCCATGGCCGTCGCCTCGCCCGAGCAGTACCTCGCAGACCTGAATCCCGCTCAGCGGGAGGCCGTTCTGACCACGGAAGGGCCGCTGCTGGTGATCGCTGGTGCAGGTTCTGGCAAGACGCGCGTCCTCACCTACCGCGTCGCACACCTGATCAACGCGGTCGGTGCGAAGCCGAGCGAGATCCTCGCCATCACCTTCACGAACAAGGCGGCCGGGGAGATGAGGGAACGCCTGCAGCGTCTCCTCGGCAGGACCGGACAGGGGCTCTGGATCCTCACGTTCCATTCCGCCTGCGGCAGGATCCTCCGCCGCGAGGCTGAGCGGCTCGGCTACCGCTCGAACTTCACCATCTACGACCAGGCCGACCAGATCCGGCTCGTGAAGCAGTGTCTCGAGGAGCTCGAACGCGACCCGAAGCGCTTCACGCCGCGGGGGATCCACAACCAGATCTCCCATGCGAAGAACCGGCTGATCTCGCCCGACGAGTACTCGAACCAGGTGCAGTCGTTCTACGACCAGACCGTCGCCGATGTCTACCAGCTGTACCAGCGCCGGCTCTTCACATCGAACGCCGTCGACTTCGACGACCTGTTGATGCTCACGGTCGACGTTCTCGAGCGCTTCCCCGACGTGCGCGAGAAGTGGCAGAAAGCGTTCCGCTACATCCTCGTCGACGAGTACCAGGACACGAACCATGCTCAGTACAGGCTGCTGCAACTGCTCGCGGAGAAGCACCGCAACCTGATGGCGGTCGGCGACCCGGACCAGTCCATCTACGCGTTCCGCGGCGCCGACATCACCAACATCCTCGACTTCGAGCGGGACTTTCCGGGCACGCGCACGATCGCGCTGGAGCAGAACTACCGCTCGACCAACTCGATCCTCGATGCCGCCAACGCGGTGATCACGAACAACCGCGAGCGAAAGCCCAAGGAGCTCTGGTCGGACCTCGGCGACGGAGAGCCGGTGCGCGTCGTCGAAGTCGAGGACGAGCACGCCGAGGCCCGCTTCGTCGCCGCCGGCATCGCGTCGCTCGTCGAGCAGGGCTTCGCGGGAGACGAGATCGCGATCTTCTACCGGACAAATGCGCAGTCACGCGTGCTCGAGGACGTCCTCGTCCGCCAAGGTGTCGCCTACCAGGTGATCGGAGGCCCGCGCTTCTACGAACGCGCCGAGATCAAGGATGCGATCGCGTACCTGCAGGCGATCGACAACCCGTACGACGCCGTCTCGCTGCAACGGATCGCCAACAGGCCGCGCCGTGGCATCGGCGATTCCAGCCTGGCGCGCCTACAGACCTGGGCCGACTCGCAGGGACGCTCCCTCTGGGAGGCGCTCGAGTTCCCCGAGGAGGCCGGTGTCGGAGCCGCGCCGCTCAAAGCCGTGCAGGGATTCCGCACGCTCATGCAATCGCTGCAGTCCGGCGCGCTCGAGTTCCCCGTGTCCGAGTTGCTCGAGCGTGTCTTCGAGCAGAGCGGTTACCTCGAAGCGCTCGAAGCAGAGCGGACGATCGAGGCGCAGGGGCGGATGGAGAACCTGCAGGAGCTGATCGGGGTTGCGCGCGAGTACCAGGAGACCGCCGAGGAGCCGTCCCTGTCTCACTTCCTGCAGGAGATCTCGCTCTACTCGGACCAGGACGCGCTTCGCGGCGAGGAGAGTCTCGTCACGCTGATGACGCTGCACAACGCCAAGGGCCTCGAGTTCCGAGCCGTGTACCTGATCGGTATGGAGGAAGGGATCTTCCCGCACTCCCGCTCGATCGAGGAGCAGGGAATCGAGGAGGAGCGCAGGCTCGCCTACGTCGGCATGACCCGTGCACGCGAGCTGCTCAACCTCACGCACGCGTCCTCGCGCTCGCTGTGGGGCTCGCGGGGCTACAACATGCCGTCTCGCTTTCTCGATGAGCTGCCGCCGTCGGTGGAGCGCGAACGGCTGCGGCCCGCGTCATGGTCGTCGTACGGCGCCCAGGGGGTCGCGCCCCGCGAAGACGTGCCGAGCCTTTCGACCGGTGACTCTGTGCGGCATGGAACGCTCGGCGAGGGAGTCGTGACGCAGATCGAAGCCGGCGGAGTCGTCACGGTTCGCTTTGCGGATGGAAGCGAGCGGCGCCTGATGCTCGATTACGCACCTCTCGAGCGCATTCCGTAGACGCGCGCTGGCGTCCGCGCCACGCGCCCCCGAATGCTTTGGGCACTGAGGAGAGGGAGAGAATGCGGTTAGGTGGACATCTAACGTGATAACAAAAGAGCCCGTGCCTATAGAAGTCCGAAATCCGAGCGAAGAGGAGCTCCGGGCTGCGATGCGGGTCACCGAGTCCGCATTCGGCAAGGAGCAGGAGGAAGAGGACTTCGAGCGCCACAGGAAGATGCTTCCGCGCGATCGTTTCTTCACGGCCTATGACGGCGAACGACCGGTCGGGACAGCTGCCTCGTTTCCGTTCCGGCTGGCGGTGCCTGGCGGTGAGCTCGCTGCGGGTGGAGTGACCTGGGTCGGGGTGCTGCCGAGCCATCGGCGCCGCGGCATCCTGCGGCAGCTGATGCGCAGCCAGCTCGACGACCTTCGCGAGCGCGGCGAGCCGCTCGCGATCCTCTGGGCGTCGGAAGCGGCGATCTACGGCCGTTTCGGGTACGGCATCACCGCTCCGTCGACGGAGATGCACGCAGACCCGTCGAGGTTCGCGTTCCGCGAGGATCCCGGCCCGGTCGGGACGGTCAGGATCGTCGATTACGACGAGGCGAAGCACTTGCTGCCGCGCGTCTACGACAAGGTCTGGCGCCAGATTCCCGGGTTCGTCGAACGCAGCACCGACTGGTGGGAGCAGTACCGCCTTGCCGACCCGGAACACTGGCGCCGGGGTGCGGGCCCGAAGTTCTGCGCTCTGCTCGAGATCGACGACGAGCCTGTCGCCTATGCGATCTACCGGATCAAGCTCGGGTGGGAGGACGGCTACTCGCAGAGCCAGGTGCGGCTACTCGAAACGCTCGCAGCAACTCCGGCCGCGGCACGTGAGCTCTGGCGCTTCGTCTTCGGCATCGACCTGATCGTGCAGATCCGCGGCAAGTACGACCCGGCCTCACCGCTGTTCCTGCTGATGACGGATCCTCGCAGCCTCCAGCTCAGGGTCTCCGAAGGCCTCTGGCTCCGGTTCGTCGATCTCGAGGCTGCACTGGCTGGGCGGATGTACCACGGCGATGACTCGGTCGTCATCGAGGTACGCGACTCGTTCTGCCCGTGGAACGAGGGGCGCTGGCGCGTTGGACAGGAGGTGGGGAGGACCGACGACGCGGCGGAGCTCGAGCTGGATTCCGCCGACCTGGCCTCCGCCTATCTCGGTGCGTTCGATTTCCATCGCCTGGCCGAGGCGGAGCGCGTGCGTGAGCTCGAGCCCGGCGCACTCGAGCGGGCAACGACTCTTTTCCGCACGCCGCGGCCTCCGTTCTGTCCGGAGGACTTCTGAT
>DATMZV010000071.1:0-17193 GCA_035573355.1 Gaiellaceae bacterium
CAGACGATGTTCTTTTCCGCCACGCTCGACGGCCCTGTCGGCGAGCTGGCACGCGCTTACACCAACAGCCCGGCTCGTTTCGAGGCCGAGCATGCCAACCAGCAGCCCAGTGAGATCGAGCATGCCTTCGTCTCGGTGACGCAGGACAGCAAGGTCGAGACGCTCGTCGAGCACATCCGTTCCACAAACGGGCTCACGCTCGTCTTCGTGCGGACGAAGCGCGGAGCCGACAAGCTCGTGCAGAAGCTCGGCCGGCAGAATGTCCGGGCGGTCGCG
This sequence comes from Gaiellaceae bacterium, assembly GCA_035573355.1. Classification (GTDB taxonomy): domain Bacteria; phylum Actinomycetota; class Thermoleophilia; order Gaiellales; family Gaiellaceae; genus 3-1-20CM-4-69-9. The sequence continues at coordinate 277 of DATMZV010000071.1, forward strand.
ATGCACGGCGACATGTCGCAGAACGCGCGCGAGCGTGCGCTCTCGCAGTTCGAGAGCGGCAAGGTCACGACGCTCGTCGCAACGGACGTCGCGGCGCGCGGGCTCGACCTGGATGACATCACGCACGTGATCAACTTCGATCCACCGGGGGAGGACAAGGACTACGTCCATCGCACCGGCCGCACAGGCCGCGCAGGCCGTAGCGGCAAGGCGATCACGTTCGTCCTGCCCGAGCAACAGGCAGAGACGAGCCATGTCGCACGGAGACTCGGATATACCGAAGAGTTCGAAGAGGCGGGCCTGCGTTCGGCACGGCCCAAGCTGATGTACACGAGCCGCCGCGGCCGGCGCTCGAAGTGGTAAAGGCTTAGACCTTCGCCAACCCGCGCGCCTTGCGCGAGACCGCGCTCTGACGCCTCTGCGCAGAAAGCTCGGTCTTGCGCAGGCGCACGTTCGTCGGCGTCACCTCGACGCATTCGTCCTCACCGATGAACTCGAGCGCCTGCTCGAGTGACAACGACCGCGGTGGAATGAGCCGTACCAGCTCGTCGGAGGTCGACGAGCGCATGTTGGTGAGCTTCTTCTCTTTGGTCGGATTGACGTCGAGGTCTTCGGCCCGGGCGTTCTCGCCGACGACCATGCCTTCGTAGACCTCCACGCCGGGACCGATGAAGAGCTGGCCGCGCTCCTGCAGGTTGAAGAGCGCGAACGAGGTGGTCGGCCCACGCCGGTCTGCGACGAGGCTTCCCGTCGGCCTTGTCCGGAACTCCCCTTGCCACGGCTCGTAGCCGTCGAACACGTGGTGGAGGATGCCCGTGCCGCGCGTCTCCGTCAGGAACTCGGTGCGGAAGCCGATCAGCCCGCGCGCGGGGACGAGGTACTCGATCCGCACCCAGCCGGTCCCGTGGTTGACCATCTGCTCTAGGCGCCCCTTGCGAAGCGCGAGCAGTTGCGTGATCACGCCGACGTAGTCCTCCGGCACGTCGATCGCCAGGCGCTCCACCGGCTCGTGGATCTTCCCGTCGATCTCGCGAGTGACGACCTCGGGCTTCCCGACGGTCAGCTCGAAACCTTCGCGGCGCATCAGCTCGACGAGGACCGCCAGCTGCAGCTCGCCGCGCCCTTGCACCTCCCAGGCGTCAGGCCGTTCGGTCGGGAGGACGCGCAACGAGACATTTCCGACCAGCTCCTGCTGAAGCCGCCGGTCGATCATGCTCGCGGTCAGGCGATTGCCGTCCTGGCCGGCGAGCGGTGCGGTGTTGATGCCGATCGTCATCGCCAGGCTCGGCTCGTCTACCCCGATCACCGGCAGCGGCCGTGGATCGTCGGGATCGGCGAGCGTCTCGCCGATCGTCACCTCCGGGATGCCGGCAACAGCGACGATCTCACCGGGGCCCGCCTCCTCGGCCTCGACCCGGTCGAGCGCTTCTGTGACGTAGAGATCCGTGACCTTCGCGGGCTCGATCCGCCCGTTGGCGCGACACCACGCGACCTGCTGCCCCCTGCGAATCGTCCCCTGCCGGACACGACAGAGCGCAAGCCGGCCTACGTAAGGCGAGGCGTCGAGGTTCGTGACGTGCGCCTGCAGTGGATGCCTTTCTTCATAAGCGGGCGCCGGGATGTGCTCGAGTAGCGCGTCGAAGAGCGGCACGAGGTCGTCGGCGAGCTCGGCCGGATCGGGCCCGGCGCGGCCCGCTCTCGCATTCGTGTAGACGATCGGAAACTCGATCTGGCTCTCGTCGGCGTCGAGGTCGAGGAAGAGCTCGTACACCTCGTTGACGACCTCGTCGATGCGCGCGTCGGGCCGGTCGACCTTGTTCACGACGAGAATCACCGGCAGCCGTGACTCGAGCGCCTTGCGCAGAACGAAGCGCGTCTGCGGCAGCGGCCCCTCGCTTGCATCCACGAGCAGCAGCACGCCGTCGACCATCGTGAGCGCTCGCTCGACCTCGCCGCCGAAATCTGCATGGCCGGGAGTGTCGACGATGTTGACCTTGACTCCGCGGTAGTCCACAGCGGTGTTCTTGGCGAGGATCGTGATGCCCTTCTCCCGCTCGAGATCCATCGAGTCCATCACCCGCTCGGCAACGTCCTGGTTCTCCCGGAAGGATCCGGACTGCCAGAGCATGGCGTCCACGAGCGTCGTCTTTCCGTGGTCGACGTGGGCGACGATCGCCACGTCTCTGATGTCCTCGCGCAACGGCATCCGTCGAGCGTAGCGACCCGCGCTAGAACCGAAGCCACTTTCCCCTTTACGCTGCGCCTATGACGACCTGTCCGACCTGTGGCGCGAGCGCCTAGCGTGATCGAGGGTCGCGACGACATTCGAGAACCGATCGTCGCCCTGACCTTCGACGACGGCCCGTCGGAGTGGACCGGGCAGATCCTGGAGCACCTCGCAGACCATGGCGGACATGGGACGTTTTTCGCGCTCGGCTGTCTGGCCGCCGACGAGCAGCGCACCCCGACGTTGCGCCGGGTCGTCGAGAGCGGTTCCGAGGTCGGCAATCACACCTACTCGCACCCGTCTCTGCCGACGATCGGGGACGAGGAGATCCACGACGAGCTCGAGCGAGCAGGCACCGCGATTGAGGCCGCGACCGGCACGACCTTGCGCTACTGGCGCCCGCCCTTCTTCCACGTCGACGAGCGTGTGCGCATCGCTGCCGCACCGTTCGGTCTCGAAGAGGTCGGCTGCTCGATGATGCCGTGGGACTGGGAGTGGGACTCCGACCGGACAGTGGAGTTCGTGCTCGAGCGGCTTCGCCCCGGCTCGGTCGTCTGCATGCACGACGGCCGGCCGCCCGACGAACCGGCCGAGCTCAGCCGGCCGACACGTGAGGCGACGGTCGAAGCGGTGGGTGTGATCCTGGAGGCGATGACCGCGCGCGGGCTGCGCTCGGTCACGATCTCGGAGTTGCTAGCGGCCGACTGAGAGGATCCGCGCGCGCCAGGAGCCGCGCGGCGCTTCGATCTCGACCTCTTCGCCGACCTTTCGCCCGAGGAGCGCCCTGCCGACCGGAGAGTCCGGCGAGACACCGCCGACGCTCGAGATCTCGACCTCCATCTTCTCGCCCTCCTCGTCCTCGATCTCGACGCGTGTCCCGACGGTGACCGTGTCGCCGACGGCGGCGGCCTCGTCGATGATGACGGCTCGGTCGAGACGGTCGCGCAGCATGGTGATGCGGCGTTCGAGCAGGCCCTGCTCGTTCTTGGCGGCGTGGTACTCGAAGTTCTCAGACAGATCGCCGAAGCTGCGCGCGGACGCGATCGCCTGCACTGCCTCTGCCCGCCGCGGGCCCTCGAGCTCCGCGAGCTCTGCCTCGAGCTGTTCCTTCTGAGCTTGAGTCAGCGGTTCTGGCTTGTCTGTCGCCACGGTGCGGAGGTTAGCGGCCCAGCCCGAACCGGTCCGTCTTTCGAGGCGAATCACCCACGCAATGGGCGCTGGCAGGTGGACGAAGGCCTTGACTCGGGCGGAGTGGCTCCGCCTCTCCGGCTTCGGCGCGGCCATCGCGCTGCTGCATGTCGCGGGGTGGGGTCTCTTCCTCTACTACGTCGACCGCAGCCCTGCTCTCGCCGGGCTCGGGGTGCTGGCGTACACGTTCGGGCTACGTCATGCGTTCGACGCCGACCACATCGCGGCGATCGACAACACCACGCGGAAGATGCTGCAACACGAGAAGCGGCCGCTCGGCGTTGGCTTCTTCTTCTCGCTCGGACACTCGACAATCGTCTTCGGCCTCGCGCTCGCCCTCGCGCTCGCCGCCAAGACGGTCAACTCGAGCATCCCGAGCTTCCGGAACTGGGGTGGCTACGTCGGAACGAGCATCTCGGGCACGTTCCTCTGGATCATCGGCATCCTCAACCTGCTCGTCCTGCTTGACATCCTGTGCATCTTCAAGGAGATGCGCCGCGGCTCTTACGACCGGGAGCGGCTCGAGCAGCGCCTCCTCGATCGTGGCTTCATGAACCGCCTCTTCATCGGCAAGCTCTTTCGCTTCGTCTCGAAGTCCTGGCACATGTATCCGCTCGGAATCCTGTTCGGGCTCGGCTTCGACACCGCCAGCGAAGTCGGGCTGCTCGCGCTCGCAGCCGGTGTCGCGACGCACCACGTCCCGTTCCTCGCGGTGATGTCGTTGCCCATTCTCTTCGCGGCCGGAATGAGCCTGATGGACACGATCGACGGCGCGTTCATGACCCAGGCATACGGTTGGGCCTTCTCCAACCCGGTCCGCAAGGTCTACTACAACATCACCGTCACGAGCCTCTCGGTTGCGGTCGCGCTCCTCATCGGGACGGTCGAGCTGCTGCAGGTTCTCGCGCAGAAGCTCTCGCTCGACACGGGCTTCTGGGGCTGGCTCGGCGGGCTCGACTTCGGCAACCTCGGCTACGGAGTCGTCGGCCTCTTCGTGGTCACCTGGGCCGTCTCGGTCGTTGTCTGGAAAGGAGGCCGGATCGAAGAACGGTGGGGTGCGTTCGTCCGCGAGTGAACGGGCTACGGCAGGCGAGGCGACCAGAGCGCCGACAACAGGCCCGCTGCCAGCAGCAAGCCGGCCGCGGCGGCGAGGAAGCCATACGTGATCTCGCTCTTGCCCGGCTTTCGCCCCAGCCGTGAACCGAGCTTCGAGTAGGCGGCCTGCAGCGACTTCGCGCTCTGCGCGGCGAAGAACTCGCCGCCGGTTCGGTCCGCGATCGCCTTCAAGGTCGCCGGATCGGGAGGAACCGGCACGCGGCGATCGCCGAACGGGTTCGGCCCGGGACCGCCACCGCCAAAGGTCAGAGTGCCGTTCGGCGTCCCGAGCGCGACCGTGTAGACCGGGATTCCCGCCGCACGCGCTCGCTCGGCGCCGTCGAGCGGCTCCAGGTCACCGCGTGTCTGCGCACCGTCGGACAGGAAGAGAATCGATACGAGCCCTTTCGTCTGCGTGTCCGGGGCCGCGGCAACCGCTGAGGCCAGGCTGCCGTTCTGCCCGCCGACCGCTTGCTGACCGAGCTTGACTGCCGCCGCGAGAGCGTCGCCGATAGCGGTCCCGCCGAAGCTCGGGAACCATTCGATCGTATCCAGTGACTTCCGGACGAGATCGTGGTCCGTCGTCGGCGGAGTTGCAACGGCAGGATCGCCGGCGAATGCGATCAACCCAACCTGCAGCCGGTCGGGCACACGATCGAGGAAGGTACGCACCGCCGCGGTGGCGGCGCCGATCCGCGTTGGCTTGACGTCCTTCGCCTCCATCGAGCGTGAGACGTCGAGGACGAGGATCACCGTCGCACGGTCTCGCGGCACGAGCGTCGTGTGCTGCGGGCGCGCCACACCCACGCATAGCGCGGCGATGGCGAGCAGGAAGAGAGCAAGCGGAATAAAACGGCGACGGAAGCGGCTGCCGACCACACCGGCGAGCACATCGACATTCGTGAACCGGATTGCATACTTCATCCGGCGACGCTCAGCGAGCACGTACAGCGCGACCGCGAGCGGAATCACGAGCAGCGTCAGCAGGAGGATCGGCCGCTCGAAGCTCATGATCCGCCTCCACAGAGCGCGCCAACCTGGACGACCGCGCGGACCCCCTGCACCGCTGCGCCGGCTTGCACTCGAACCTCGACACGCTTGCCGCGAACCGTGCGTTTCGTCCGCACGCTCTCGATCAACGATTGGTCGGGCGCCTGCCGTGTGTAGAACGCGACGGCGTGCCAGGCGGAGATCAGCCGCTCACTCGCGGCGCACGCACTCACGGCGCGCATCGTTCCCGGGCGCAGCTGAACCGTGCGCACCCGACGGACCGTCGGCTCTCCCGGCGGGAAGACGGCCGTGGGCCGACGATATGGAACGGGCCCGGACCCGCCGCCCGATGCGGGCAGGCAACCGAGATGAGGACGGAAGCTCGGACCGTGCGGCGTCGCGCCGGCGTACGTCGCCCCGAACAACGCCGAGCGTGACGTCGTCACTCCCGGGTTCACGGGGCTCCCGAGGCGCCCGCCGAACTCGACGTCGATCGCGCGGTCCGTCAGCTCCGCGTCGAGCCCACCGATCACGAACCCGCGCGGACAGGAGAGCTGGAAGTCGACACGGGGACGAGGCGACGCGCTCGAAGCAGGAACGACGACCCACGGCCCGGCTACGCGGACGCACACCTGCAGGCCACGGCACTCGTTGGTGGCACCTGCGGGCGCCACAACGGCAGCAGCGGCCGTCGCCGCGAGAAGAGCCGCGCCGAGGAGCAGTCGCTTCACGGCACCCTCCTGAACCAGAGCGACGAGAGCGCACCGCCGACGAGCAGGAACGCCGCCGAGCCGCCGGCGAAGAGATCCGTGACCTCACGCGTTTCGCGCCGGCGCCCGAGCCGTGAGCCGAGCCGCTCGTGGATCTGGCTCAATCTCTGCTGGTCGGGTGCAGTGAAGAACTGCCCGCCCGTCACCTGGGCGAGCGTCTTCAAGGTCTCGGGGCTCGGCGGCACGCGGAGCTGCTCCTGATAACCGCCCGCGAGCGGCACGTTCACGACGCCGTCGGGGGTCCCGAGCACCACGGAGTACACCGGAATGTGCAGAGCCATCGCCTTGACCGCAGCGGCCGCGGGCGACGTGCGGCCGCTCATCTGAGCTCCGTCGGAGATGACGAGCATCGCGGTCGGGGGAATCGTCCCGTCGGACGCGCGCTCCGAGCGCGCGAGCCGCACGCCGAGCGCAACCGCGTCGCCGAGCGCCGTTCCTTCTCCGGGGCGTAGGGACCGCAGCGCGCTCACCACGAGCTCCCGGTCCTCGGTCGGCGCCAATGCGAGGTATGCACGACCGGAAAAGCCGATCACGCCCACACGGAAGCGCTTCGGCAGCTCTGCGACGAACGCGTTCGCGGCATTCTCCGCAGCGCCGAGTCGTGACGGGCGCACGTCCTGCGCCTTCATCGACAGGGAAGTGTCGATGGCGATGATCACGGTCGCCTCCTCGCGGCGAACGTTCACACTTGCGTGCGGACGGGCGACTCCCACGACCAGTGCGGCCAGACCGACGAGGAGCAGCGCGAGCGGAAGATGCCGGCGCCACCCGGGCGCGGCGGCGACGAGGTTCGGCAGGAGTGTCGGTGTGGTGAAACGCGCGGCATAGTCGTCGCGGCGGCGCTCCCGCAACACGTACAGCGCGATCACCACCGGCACGACGGCCAGTGCGATCAGCGCGAGTGGCCACTCGAAGGTCACCGGCGGCCGCCCCGGCGCAGGAAGACCGCAAAAGTGCGAAGCCAATCTCCGGCGGTCGTCAGGACGACATGCCGCGCGCCAGCATGAGCAAGCGAACGTGCGAGCGCGGCGCGCTCTTCCGCAGCCGCTGCTGCAAAGCGAGCCCGCAGCTTCTCGCTCCGGGTATCCGCACGCAGCTGGCGGCCGGTCTCGGGATCGACGAGCCAGAGCACTCCCGCGTTCGGGAGCTCCTGTTCACGTGGATCCCGGATCTCGACGGCCACCACCTCGTGCCTACCGGCGAGCTCGAGCAAGGGCCGGCGCCAGTCCTGCGGCCCGCGGAAGTCGCTGACCACGATCACGACGGAGCGCTGTTGCGCAAGCGCGCCGGTCCGCCGGAGCGCTTCGCCGAGCGAGGTCACGCCGGCTCCGTCCGCAACCGGCTCGTCCCTGAGCGCCGAGAGCAAACCGAGGAGACCGAGCCTGCCCTGCCTCGGTGGCAGGGTCCGCGGGCTGTCGTCGCCGAAGGTCACGAGCCCGAGCCTGTTTCCTCTTCGCGTCGCGACGTGCCCGACCGCGATGGCGACACCCTCGGCCACGTCGGCCTTGCGGCGGTCGGCTGTGCCGAACACCATCGACGCGGACGTGTCGAGCACGAGCCACGTGACAAGCACGCGCTCGGCCAGATGAACACGGACGTGCGGGACGTTGGTGCGCGCGGTCACGTTCCAGTCGATCCGGCGCACGTCGTCGCCGCCGGGAACGTACGGCCGCACCTGCGCGAGCTCGGTCCCCTCACCCAGCAGCGTGGCGCGATAGTCGCCCGCGAGCAGCCCTTCCACCCGGCGGCCGATGCTCACGTCGAGCGCCCGCAGCAGGGGCTCGGGCAGGGGCCCCGGCCCGGGCCGCGCGGGTGTCGGCTCCGAGCGGAGCAGTTGCCTCATGCGGCGCCGGACGAAGCGGCCAGGTCGGTCTTCGGCACCGGCACGGTCGCAAGGACCCTGTCGAGGATCACATCCGGGGTGATCTCCTCGGCGAGCGCCTGGTAGGTCAGGACGAGCCGATGGCGCAGCGCATCCTTCGAGAGTGCCTGCAAGTCCTCGGCCAGGACATAGTCGCGTCCGCGCACGAGCGCAAGCGCCCTCGAGGACTGCACGAGGCTGATCGGCCCACGCGGGCTCGCCCCGTAAGCGATGAACTCCTTCAAGCCCTCGATGCCGTACGCAAGCGGATCGCGGGTCGCCGTGGCGATCGCGACCGCGTAGCTGACGAGCGCCGGATCGACGTACACGTCGAACACGGCCTTCTGCAGCGAGCGCAGCTCCTCGAGCGAGAGCGCCTCCCGAAGCTCGGGCGCCGCGACGAGCTGACGCTGCACGATCGTCAGCTCTTCGTCGTGCTCCGGGTAGTCGATCAGCACCTTGAGCATGAAGCGGTCGACCTGAGCCTCGGGCAGCGGATAGGTCCCCTCGGACTCGATCGGGTTCTGCGTCGCCATCACGAGGAAGGGATCCGGCACCGGGTACGTGGTGTGGCCGATCGTGACCTGGCGCTCCTGCATCACCTCGAGCAGAGCGGACTGGACCTTCGCCGGCGCGCGGTTGATCTCGTCAGCGAGGAGGAAGTTGCAGAAAACCGGGCCGAGCTCGGTGTCGAACGCGCCCTCGCCGGGCCGGTAGATTCGTGTGCCGACGAGATCCGACGGGACGAGATCGGGAGTGAACTGAATCCGGGAGAACGATCCGCCGAGCACTCCGGCCGTCGTCTTGATCGTCAGGGTCTTCGCCAGTCCGGGGACGCCCTCGATCAGGAGATGGCCCTGGGCGAGCAGGCAGACGAGGACGCGCTCGAGCATCTCGTCCTGACCCGCGATCACCCGCCGGATCTCGAAGAGCGCCTGCTCGAGCCGATCCTTGGCCTCGAGGGGCGAGGGCACGGGCAGGTCACTGGGCTCGGTCACGTGGTCTCCCTCCGTCGCGTATACAGAGTCATATACGAGAGCAGGAGAACCTAAGTTTCTCCTGAGATTGTGCGGGCCGACCTGGACCGCGTACTCTTCATTCCATGCCACGCTACGTCGTCGAACGTCTCTTCAGTGTGAAGCACGAGAACATGCCCCAGATCGGCAGCAAATCGAGGCGCATCCTCGTCGAGGAGATGCCGGAAATCGTCTGGGAGCACAGCCACGTCGTCCTCGACGACTCCGGTGGGGTGAAGACGTACTGCATCTACAGCGCCCCGAGCGAGGAAGCTGTCCGGAACCACGCCGAAGCGCTCGCCGACCACATGGTCATCTCGGTGGCGGAGATCGCGGGCGACGTCACGCCCGAAGACTTCCCGCTCTAGCCGGGCTCCGATTCCGGCCTCGAGTGCCGGACGAGACGCTCTGCGTCAATGGCGTGGTAGGCAGCCTGGGCGACGACGGCAAGCCGCTTGCCGATCTCGCGGCGGCGTTCGGGTGCGTCCTCGGGCACGAGCTCGAGCGCCTCGCTGTAGAGGCGGAACGCCTCGTCCTTCGCCCAGCCGCGGTTCGCCTGGTCCGCGCCCACGAGCAGGTATTCGACCGCCCGCTCCGGCTCGCCTGCCTCCCGCCAGTGGTGCGCGAGGGCAGGGGCGACGTCGCCTGCTTCGCTCGCCGCCTCCTCGAGGAACAGAGCGATTGCCCGGTGCCGTTTCGTGCGCAGCGCCCGCGGGAGGATCGAATACGCCACCTCGCGGATGAGCTGGTGCCTGAACGCGAATTGCTGCTCTCCCTGGAGGCGTGAGACGGGATCGCGCCGGATCAGGTCGCGCCCCTCGAGCGAGTCGAGCGCTTCGAGCCTGGCCGGGCGGTCTTCGGCGCTGCTCGTCAGGGCTCCGGACCAGAAGACCTTGCCGAACACCGACGCGTCGAGCACGACCTCTCGCTCGACCGGAGGCAGCGTGTCGAGCCTCGCGGCGATGATCCCTCGAATGCTCGAGGGAAGCTCGCCCGCGCTGGCGCGGCCCTCGACGAGAGACGTTGCCAACTCTTCGATGAAGAGCGGGTTCCCTTCCGCTTTCGCTGCGAGCTCGTTCGCAGTTCTCGCATCGGCACCCGCCGCGACGAGCAGGCGTCTGCCGAGCTCCTCGGAGTAATCCTCGCCGAGACGCTCGAGTGGAAGTGCGACATAGGCTGGGAGGCCGCTTCCCCACGTGGGCCGCTCGGCGGAGAGCTCGGGACGCGCGAGCGTCAGGAGCATGAGTGGAACGTCGCGCACCCGCGACGCAAGTGTCTCGAGGAGGTCGAGCATGCTCGACGCCGAGACGTGGATGTCGTCGAAGACGAGCACCGTCGGCCGATCGAGAGCGAGCGCCTCCACGAGCCGTCGCGCGGCGAAGAACAACGTCTGTCGATCGCCGACGCCGCCGTCCTTGCCGACGCCGATCAACATGGCGATGTGGGCCGCGAGCTCGGGGGCATCCTCGTCGACGAGCGCAGCCATCGCGGCGCTCAGCTTTTCGCTCGCCGTGTCATCCGTGTCGGTGTCGAACATGCCCGCCACCTGCTTCACCTGGGCGGCAAAGGCGCCGTAAGGCGTGACCTCTCCGTAGGGCAGCGACCGGCCGCGAATCACCCGCACCTCCGCTCCGTCGACGAGATCGATGAACTCGGCGGCCAGGCGCGACTTCCCGATCCCGGCCGGACCGAAGAGCGTGACGAGCTGCGGCCGCTTCTCGGAGACGACGTTCTCCCAGATCCCGACGAGCACGCCGAGCTCGGACGCGCGACCGAGCATCGGCACCTTCCCCCTCCGCCGCTCGCCTGGCGAGAGCGTCGGGGCGAGAGCTCGCCAGACGCGGACCGGCAGCTGTTTGCCCTTCGCAACGACCTCGCCGGCCTCGTCGTAGTCGATGGCCGACCGCGTCGCCCGAAATGTCTCTTCGCCCACGAGGATCCCGTTCACGGGCGCGGCTTCCTGCAAGCGCGAAGCGGTGTTGACGACGTCACCGGTCACCATCCCCTCCCCGTGCGCCGCGCTCGCGGACAGCGTCACGAGCGCCTCGCCCGTGTTGACGGCGATCCGCATCTGCAGGTCGAGGTCCGGATCGGCCTCGTTGAGCTCGTGGACGGCATCGCGGATCGCGATCGCCGCGCGCACTGCACGCTCGGGATCGTCGCCGTAGGCAACCGGCGCTCCGAACACGGCCATGACCGCATCTCCGATGAACTTCTCGACCGTGCCGCCGAACGACTCGACCTCGTTCCGCACTCGAGCGAAGTACGGCGTGAGGATCGCACGCACGTCTTCCGGATCGAGCCGCTCCGAGCGGGCAGTGAAGCCGACGAGGTCGGCGAAGAGCACGGTGACGACCTTCCGCTCCTCGGCCAGTCCGCTCTGGGCCGCCAACGGAGCGCCGCATTCCGAGCAGAACTTCGCGAGCGACGGGTTCTCCTGGCCGCAATTGGGACACGTAACCATCGGCAAAGCGTATGGGACCCGCAGGGCGCCTAGGACTGGGGCGAGCGTTTTTGCCGCCGGTACAGCACGAAGGCGGCGACCAGCGCGATGCCGGCCGTCGCGGCGGCTGCGATGGTGATGCGGTCCCTCGACGTGGAGCCTCCGCCCCCTTGAGGGGCTTTGAGGTGGTGCCCCTCGGCTGCGGCGAGCCGCTGCACGGCGACGATCGCGGCCTTGACCTCCTGGGTCGCGTTCCGCCCGGGAGGCGGGAGGTTCTTCAGCGCCTGCGCAGCCTTCGGGTCAGGGTCGCCGTTCACCGAGTTGCCATAGCCGTTCGGCATCACGACGAGCAGGCGGTCGCGATACACGAACGACAGCTCGAGCCCGAGGAACTCGGAGTACTTCTGAGGCTTGTCGAAGAGCGAGAACGCAGTTCCGAGATCCGAAGGGCTCATGATGATCGCGACTCTGATCCGATAGTGCTGCTTGTTCGCTTCCTTCAGCAGAGCGTCCAGCCGTTTCACCTCGTTCTGGTCGATCGTCTGCGTGAACGGGAGGAAGACGTTCTGCGTCAGCAGGTAGTCGCTCGCAGGATCGCCGTTCGCCCGGGCGACCGACGCCGAGAGCAGCGCTCCGACGACCGCCGCGAGCAGCACGGCCCGCTTACCCAAGCGCATCCATTGCCAGAAGGATGACGACGATGCACGCTGTCACGCCCGCGGCGAGCGCAACGAGTGAGGCCAGGAGAATGAGCTGAACGGTTTTCATCCGGTTGTGCGGTCGACGAACACGATTGTGAAGGGCTGTTGCCCGGCCGGCGTGATCTCGAACGAAAGGCCCCAGTGCCCGACCATGACGAGCGCCGGCGCGCTCCGCTCGTAGAGGCCCGGCGCCGTCTCCGACATCACGTAGCTCTGAGTGCCCATCTCCATGTCGAGCATGGAGAAGCCGGCGATCACGTTGGCATGAGTGACGGGCTTGCCGCCTTTCGTGATTTGCAAGCTGAATGCGTTCGGCGCAGCAGCCCGGTTCGGCGAGACGCCAAGCACGATGTGGTAGCCGTTCTTGTCGACGGTCTCCTTCACCGGGCCGGGGCCGACGTGGCCGAGCGCGCTGCCGGTGGTGGCAAGAGCTTTCGCCGGCGGTGGCAGGCTGGAGAGAACAGCGGCAGCAACGACGGCTGATGCAACGAGCAGCACCTCGACGGAGACGAGCCGGCGCAGCAGCGTCGCCGCGCCGGAGGCGAGCTCGGGGCGCTCCTTGGCTGCGATCAGCCTCGGCCTCGTCCGCAGCAGGTTCACGGCGGCGAGCATCAGCGCGACGCACAGCAGTCCGATCTTCACGAGGAGCGCCTGACCGTAGGACGTCTGCCAGAGGGACGCAAAGGTCGGCAGATGTACGAGCGACGCCCCGATACCCGAGCCGATCAGCGCGAGCACCGAGACGAAGGCGACATTCGAGAACCGGGGAACGGCGACCATCAAGCCGGCGACGCGGCGGGCAGCGGGGAGGCTCCACCAGAGCACGAGCAAGCCGATCAGCCCGCCGATCCAGAGTGAGCCGGCGACGAGGTGCAGCCAATCGAGGGCCACCGACAGACCACGGGGGGACGTCTGCGCGGCGTGCCCCGACAGGCCGGGGACCAGCAGCGTTGCGCCGGCCGCGAGCAGCGCACCCGAGGTTGCGAGCACCTCGGCGACAGACCGCTGCTCTCGATCGGAGCGGTCGATCCAGAGCGCCAACCCTGCCGCGACCGCGAACAGGGCGAACGTCAGCTCGAGGTCCAGAAAACCCCGGCCGAACGCGGAGTCGCGCACAAGCGGTAGGACGTTGCCGAGATCGAAGCTCGAGCGCAGCGCAAACTGCGCCGTGGCCATGACGACGTACACCGGTGTCGCGAGCAAACCCAGAACAACTGCCACGCCGAAGGCAATCGAGACGGCACGCAGACGCGTTCCGGCAACTCGCCGCACGACAGGCCGCGCGATCGCGATGCGCAGGAAGAAAAATCCGATCGCCGCCATCACGGAAAGGAACACGACCGCGCGGGCCGTGACGAGCGGCGGCGTCGCGGCCGTCTCGGAGATCGAAGGCACCGGAAACTGCGGCGCCGGGCCGGGGTTCGGCCCGACGGCAAAGGTAAAGGCGCCGCGGACCGGATGGCCGTCCACCGAGATCACGCGCCAGTAGACGAGGTACCAGCCCTGGCTCAGATGGTGCAACGGAACGACGAGCGTCTTCGGATCGGATGCGGACCGCCGCGGTGCGCCGGCCGTCTGCTGCTTCCCCGCGGCATCGGTCACGGACACGATTGCGAACCGCGGCTCCACCGCCTCCGAGTAGGTCAGAAGGACGACCGGCGGCGGCCGGTTCACGACCGAGCTCGGCACGGGCGACGTGCGCACGAGCACCGCGTGCGCCCAGGCGGCCGCGGGAAGCACGAGGGCTCCCGCGACCGCCACGAGCACAAGCGCGATGCGCGCGCGTCGACTCACGCCAGCGAGCGCTTCCCCGAGCGCGTGGCGAGACCTGCCACCGCCACGACAAGAGCGATCACGCCGACCGCAAGCGCGACGATCGCGAGCGTGTTGTTTCCGCCTCCCCCACCGAGCGAGGATCTGGCCTCGATCGAAGGCGCCGGGGTATCGGCTGACTCCGGACCTGACCAGTCGACCACGGACCCGTCCGAGTAGGTCTGACGCACCTTGAAGGAGTACGTCTTCGCAGCGTCAGTCGAGGCGAGGAACTGGAAGAAGGCGTCCTCACCGGTCGGGACCTTCCCTCCGGTCCAGGTGACTTTCTGCACGACGGTCTCCTCCCCGGTACCGGTCGTCTGCTCCTGCCGCTTCCAGCCCGCCGCCGGTGCGAAAGAGTCGATCGAGAAGCCGCTCGGGGGGGTCAGCTCGACCTGTGTCGTGAAAGCATTTTCCTTCTCGGTAGGCACTGCCAGCGCGAAGACCTGTGCATTCTTGGCCAGCACGACAGCAGGGCTCACGTTCGCATGCGCAAACGCAGACCCGGCGAAGACGAGGCCGACCCCGGTTACTCCGAGCAAGATTGCGACACGCGTTCTGACGCGCAAAAGCGTCATCGATGGTTCTCCTTTCAGTTCGTGTGAACGACGTCAGGAGAAAGCGGGGGGCGCACGCGGAGCGCCCGCACCGGCGGACCAGAGTGCGTGGCGAACATCAGGCAATGCGCCTGAGACGAACGGCGGTCTGGGAAATGCCCGCGGCGGCAGCTCGCGCAGCAACGCAAACGTTCGGCGCATCCAGACCGCGATGTGCCCTGCGGCGGCGATGAGCGCCGCAGCGGCAAACGACAAGCCTGTCTCGATCGGAAGCAGATCGCGGTGGAGTGGGCCGAACACACACCGCAGGCCATGCCAGCCGAGCCCTGCGCGCCAGTGCAGATAGGCCTCAACGAACCCGCCGGCGAAAGAGGTGACGACCGCGAGCACGACCGCTGCGGTGACAGCCCGCCCGACGCGAAACGATCTCACCGGCGCAGCGAGCGCACGCCGCTCCAGCAAGGCGCGTTCGCGCACGGCAACCGAAGCAAGCCAGCAGACCGCGATCGCAAAGGTGGCACCGAGCGCGAGCGCGACGAGCGTCAATATCGGTAGGGCAGGCCCACCCGCCCGGTGCTCGAGCAGTCGCGCGGCTGGGCTCGGCGCGAGGGCGTAAGCGATGGTGCGCGCGAGCAGGATGATCAGCGCGGCTGTAGAGACCCAGCCAAGGGCTTTGAACGTGCGACGGCTCATAGCACCTTCAGGGTAAAGGGAGCAGTCAGAACGTGACCGTCCACCTTGCATTGGAGGAAGAGCCGCCACGTACCCGGAACGGGAAGCAGGACGCCGACACGCAGCCGCCCGGGCGCGGTGGCGCTTCCTGTCACCCGCGTCGGGCCGAGCACGCTCGTGCAGCCCGTCATTCCCGCTGAGCAGACATGCGTGTGGAAGTAGTCCAGCGACCCTGCTCGGAAGAAGATCGCGTGAGCGAGCGCTCCGAACCAGGGTGTGAACGGCGCCGGACTGCCGTTCGGCCGCATGACCGTAAGTTGCAGAAACGCCGGCTTGATGGCGCGCAGTACAGGTGGGTCGTGAAGTGTGAACCGGTAGCCATCGACGACGACAGTAGGCCGAAACGCCGGCAGCGGTTTCGTCACTGCCTTGCCGGCCACCGTGATCGACCGAAAGAGCTGGAAGTTCCGAAGCGGTCCGCTGAGGTTCGGATAGGCGTCGACGACCACGCGATAACGGCCGGGAGTCGGGAACGTCACGGTCTCGGCGATTCGCCCGTCCGGCCCGACCGGCGGGTGCCGGTGGATGATCGACTCGAGATCGCTCTTGATGATGATCAGGTGAACCCCTGTGTGCGGGCCGGCGCCCCTCTTGTAGTTCGTCAGAGGTGAGCCGGAAGGCTGCTCGATCGCGAACGACAGGCGCTGCGGCTTGTTCGGAACGAACGTCTGCGGGGTGAAACCGGCGAGCCGGTAGGTCCGCGCAGCGCCGACCTGGATCTGGTTCGCCCCCGACGACCCGCAACCGGCGAGCAGCGCGGCGGCGAGCAACAGCAGCGCGAGCGCTTTCGTCAATGGATCAGCAGCACGAAGTCGAAGCTTGCGACCAGTTTCTTGTGTACCTCGGCGAGGTGCACGAGCAGGCGCTTGTCGAAGTACGGGTCGCGGTCGTTGTAGAGCGCGCCCGGAAAATAGAGCTCGGTGGTCAACGTCTGCTGACCCGGCGCCCGCACCTTGACGTGCATGTGGCGCGTGCGCCCCGGATACGGGCCGGGCAGGATCGTCTCGAGGTGATAGCGACCGCGCGCGTCCGTGAACTGGTGGCTGCGGAGGCGAGTGCCGGTGTCGTCGTAGTGCCCGTTCGTGTCCGCCTGCCAGAAGTCGATCCGCGCACCCTTGACCGGCGTGCAGCTCGTGGACAGGACGAGCCCCTGAAGCGTGAGGCGAGTGCCCGAAAGACCTGCGAACACGACGTCGTGCCGAAGCGGCGACCGCCGGTAGTGAATCCCACCGATCTGACCGGGAGTCTGCGGAAAGCCGGCGCAGGCACCCGGGGCTGAACGTGAGTCGGAAGCGGTGGCGGCTCCCAGCACGAGCGTCGCCGCGAGCACGACAAGCTTGGCGCGCGCATCCACGCCTGCATTGAAGCAATAGCTGTTCTGGCGCGGCTGATTGAATGACGTCGTGGCGACGGAAGTCCCGCCCGGCCTGCCAATCAGGCGTAACACGGTGATTCTCGCGGCCACGATGGCGGTGAACTCCGCCGTTCTTCAGCTGACCGCCGCGGTCTCGTCGCTCACCTTCGT
>DATMZV010000072.1:0-13839 GCA_035573355.1 Gaiellaceae bacterium
GGCGGCGCCGAGTGCCCAGGCCTCCCATGGCAGCCGACCGGTGATCGCAACCCACGCGCCGACCGGTGCGAGCCCGTCCACCGCGCCGAGCCAGATGTGACTCAGCCACGTGAACCGCTTCAGGTACGGGTAGACCACGAACCCGACGACCGGAATCGGCCACAGCCAGCGTACGATCGGGTCGAGCTGGAAACACGACACGAGGTAGAGAGCGAACGCGAGCGCACAGAAGACGATCACCTGGACACGAGAGAGCTTCCCCGACGGCAGCTCGCGGTCGGCGGTCCGCGGATTCCGCGCATCGATCCTCGCGTCGATCAGCCGATTCAAGCCCATTGCCAACGAGCGGGCGCCGACCATCGCGAACGTGATCCACACGAGGTCGTGAGCGGACGGCACACGGTTCTGGCAGAGCAGTGCGCCGATGTACGCGAACGGCAGCGCGAATACCGTGTGCTCGATCTTGACGAGCGACGCGAAGCGTCGAGGCAACGCGACCGTGGCGCTCATGTCTGCCGGTGCTCGGACCGCCCGCCGGCGATCAGCTCGATCGCATGCGACAGTGCAGGCTTGATCAGCGCGAACCCGTCGCGGCACCCGCCGGGCGACCCCGGCAGGTTCACGATCAACGCCTGTCCACGAATGCCGGCCGTGCCGCGGCCGAGCAGGCCATGCGGCGTCTTCCGGATTGCGTCCGCACGCAACGCCTCGGCGATCCCCGGGACCACCCGGTCCAGGACCGACTGGGTCGCCTCGGGCGTAAAGTCGCGCGGCGACACTCCCGTCCCGCCCGTCGTGAGGATGACGTGCGACGTGAGCGCGAGCTCTCGAAGGACGGCAGCGATCTGAAAACGAACGTCCGGAACGAGCCGGTGCTCGACCTCGTAGTGCTCCGCCTCGAGCAGCTCGACGAGGAGCGCACCACTCTCGTCCTCGCGTTCGCCCGCCGAGACGCCGTCGGAAACCGTGACGACGGCCGCCTTCACAGTGGCTCCTTCGTCTTCTCGACGAGAGCGACGTGCGTCACCGACATGCCCGCATCGATTGCCTTCGCCATGTCGTACACCGTCAGAGCGGCGACGGACACGGCCGTCAGCGCCTCCATCTCGACGCCGGTCTGCGCCGTCGTCTCGGCGACACCTGTGATCTCGACACCCGCGTCGCCGACCTCCAGCGACACCTCGACGAGAGAGAGCGGCAACGGATGACAGAGCGGGATCAGCTCGCTCGTGCGCTTCGCGGCCATGATCCCGGCCACTTGCGCCGTCGCGAGCGCGTCACCCTTCGGAAGCTCGCGCAGCCGCCGTGCCGTCTCCGGGGCCATGCGCACGGTCGCGCGCGCCACGGCGCGGCGACGTGAGATCGGCTTACCACCGACGTCCACCATGTGCACATCCCCCGTTTCGCCGACGTGGCTCAGCTCACCCATCCGGTGGCCGATCCTAACGGCGCGACGGCGAAGCGACTCGATCCAGAGCCGCCAGGAGTGTGTCCGTCCACCGGTTCAGATCGTGCGTGCGCACGTGCTCACGAATCGCCTCGAGCCGAGCCCGCCGCTCATTCGGGTCCAGCTCGAGCGCCCGGCCGATCGCCGCCGCCTGCCCCTCGACGTCGAACGGGTTGACGGTGAGTGCCCACTCGCCGAGCTCGGCGTGCGCGCCTGCGTTTTCAGATAAGACAACAACACCGTCACGCTGATTCACGAGCGGCGCTTCCTTCGCGACGAGATTCATGCCGTCGAAGATCGCGTTCACGAGCAGCACGTCGAACTGCTTGTATGCCGCGACGGAGTGTGGGAAGTTGTCGGCGATCTGCAGGTCGATCGGCCGCCAGCCGCTCTGCTGAAAGCGATCGTTGACGCGGCGCGCCTCTCGCTGGATCGCGCCGAGATACTCGGCGTACTCCGGAATGTCCTGCCGCGACGGGTCGAGCAGTGCGAGCATGCCGACGTAGCGATGCGCTTCAGGATGCGCGTCGAGATACAGCTCGAACGCCCGGAAGCCGCGCACGATGTTCTTCGAGGGATCCGTGCGGTCAACTCGCACGACCAGCTTCTCGGGGCGACTCGCGACGAGCTCGCGCTCCGCGCTCAGCACGGCGTCGCTCTGCGCCAGCTCGTCGAACTCGGCGGAATCCACCGAGATCGGCGCGGTGACCGTCTTCGCAGTGACGTCTTCACCGAGCAGCTCGCGCACGCTGTAGATGAAGTTCCGGCGCCAGCGGTCGGTGTGGAAACCAACGACGTCGTTCGCGATCAACCCTTCGTGAATCGCGCTCCTCATCTCCTTCGGAAGAATGCGCCAGTAGTCAGGCGGCGGCCAGGGAACGTGGACGAAGTGCATAAGAGCCGCGTCCGGCCGGCGCTCCCGCACCAGCCGCGGCGCGAGGTACAGGTGATAATCGTGGAAGAAGACGGCGGCGTCGGGCGTGCGCGACAGCTCTGCGTCGACCGCAGCCGCGAAGTTCTCGTTGACGGCGGCGTACCCGTCCTGCCAGGCGCGGTGAAACGCTGCGTCGAGCCTCGGTTTGTACGGCAGATCCCAGAGAGAGTGGTGCACGAACCACAACATCGGGTTGGCGACGACGTTGTAGTACCAGTCGTAGGCCTGAGGGTCGTGTGCGACGAGCCGCACGCGGTACGGCGAGCCGTCGCGCGCAGTCTCCTCGAGCGTCTCTCCGGCGGCGACGCGGTCCTCGTCCGTGATCGCGCTCGCGATCCAGGTGACGTCCTGGTACTGCACGAGGCTGCGGAGCGCCGTCACGAGCCCGCCGCCCCCGCGCTTTGCGGTGCGCGTTCCGTCGGGACCGCGTCCATACGACACCGGCCCTCTGTTCGAGACGACGATCAGCTTGCGACGCACGCGACGCTCAAACTGCCGCGACGACTGAAACTTCGGCGCCTGACGTGTCGTTGCCGAGCAGCCGGTTCATCAGGACGAGCCAATCGCGAAGCAGGCGAGGTGTCAGGAAGTGTCGCCGCACGTACTCCTTGCCGCGCAATGCGCGCTGGCGGGCTTCCTGCGGATCGCGCAGAATGTCGATGCACGCCTGCGCGCACTCGGTCGCCGAGTCGACGAGCCAGCCGGTCTCGCCGTCCTGAATCTGCACGACGATTCCCCCCACGCGGCCGGCTACGGTCGGGCGCGTCTTCCAGAGACTCTCCGTGACGGTCAGCCCGAAGCCCTCCTTGATCGACTTCTGGATGACTGCAGCCGAGTGCACCTGGAAGGCGTTGACCTCAACCGAGCCGACGTTGTTGAGGTTGGAGAGGATGTAGATGTCCGGATCGCCGCCGGCGTACGCGACGGTCTGGTTGTAGAAGTCCCAACCTTCCGGGTCGTCGTGCGCCATCGAGCCGACGAGCGCCAACTGCACGCCGGGGAACTCCTCTTTCACCAGCCGGTACGCGTCGATGACGCCCAGCGGGTCCTTCCACGGGTCGAAGCGGGAGACCTGCGTCAGCAACGGCCGCTCGACGTCGATGCCGAACTGGTCGACGATGTATGCCGCATCCTCGGCCGAGAGCGCCATGTTCTTCGGCGCCAGCGGGTCGATCGCGGGCGGCCAGATGTAACAGGGAGGTAGACCCTCGGCCTTCGGCACGTACTCGCGCATGTGGAAGATCGCCGCGTCGTACCGCTTGATCGATGGGAGAATGAAGTCGAACACCTCACGGTTCGGTGTCGAGAAGTCGATGTGCCCGCGCCAGATCCAGTGCGCACGTGAGTCCGGGAAGTAGTCGATCATCCCGGCGGGCTGGGGGTCGTGGACGATGACGAAGTCGTAGTCGTCGTCGAACTCGGCCGCGTTCAGCTCCTGATAGCGGCGAAAGATGTCGCGCTGCTCTTGGGTCAGTCCTTGCGGGTTTCCCTGGAGCGCGTTGTGGATCGTCTTCGTGACGTTCCAGAACTCGTCACCGCCCTTGATGATCCGCCACTCCGCATCGAGGCCCGCGCTGACCATGAGCGGGACGAGCGTGTAGTTGATCTCCGCCACGCCTCCGCCGAATGCCGTGGCCGAAAGATGGACGACGCGCTTGCCCTGGAGCGGCTCGGCAAGCCGGCGGATCTCGTCCATCAGACCACGAGTCGCAATCGTGGCGTAGTCGGCAAGCGACTTATGTCCGGCGTTGACGAGTTGGAGCATGGTCTGGGCTGCGCGTTTCGAACGGTCGAACGGTCGCGAGAATACAGCCCGGGCGGGCTAGTTCAAGCCTTTCTCGAAGCGGAGTCGCGATCCTTTGCCCTCGGGCCGCGCGCCGATCTCGACGCGGTCGGCGATCGCCCGGATGATCGCGATGCCGAGCCCGCCCTCGGACAGCTCGTCCGCAGAGCCTTCGGCCGTCTCCGGATCGAACCCTTCGCCCTCGTCGATCACCTCGATTACGAGCCGGTCGGGCAGCAACAGGTAGGAGATCTCGACCACGCCGGCGTTCTCCTCCCCATACGCGTGCCGGACCGAATTGGACGTGGCTTCCGTGAGTGCGAGCTTCAGGTCAGCAAGGAGCTCGTCTGAGAGCTCGCGGAGCCGGCCGATGCCCGTCAGGGCGAGCCGGCCGAGGGTGATGTACTCCGCCCGCGCGGGGATCGTAAGTCGGACGGTCACACCGTCACCGTTCGTCGTGGCTGTCATCGGGTCAGTTTTACCCACTAAAACCTCGTTCAAACTATCCAAGTCTGAGAACAGCCTGCCAGCCGCGATCCCTCGGACCACGTATGCCCCGCTAAGGCCGGCCCTAACCCGGCGGAAGCAAACGCTCGGCCATGGTCACGGCCACCTTCTTGCGCTGCCCGTGACGGATGATCGTGAAGACGGCGACGTCCTTCGGTCTGAGCGAATAGGACACGAAGCGCACCACGTCGTCCGCACCCCTGATCGGCGTTCCGTCGATCGCCACGATCACGTCGCCGCCGGTCGTCACCGTGCGGTCGAGGACGTCGACCTCCCGGGTGCCTCCCTCGAGCCCGGCCTTTGCCCCGGGGCTTCCCCCGCTCACGTCGACGATCAGTGCGCCGTGCTGGGCCTTGTAGCCGAGGACGCGCGCCAGCGACGGGGTCATGTTCTCGGTGCTGATCCCGACGTACGCGTAGGTCACGCGGCCCTTGTCGATCAGCTGCGCGACCGAGTTCTTCGCGGCGTCGATCGGGATCGCGAACCCGATTCCGCTGTCGTTCCCATTGCCGCTCGTGCTTCGAATCTGGGCGTTGATCCCGATCACGCGGCCGCGGGCATCGAGCAAAGGGCCGCCCGAGCTGCCGTGCGTGATCGGGGTGTCCGTCTGGATCGCGTCGATCACCTTGTACTTCTGCACGGTGATCGCACCGATCGAGCGGTGAATCGCCGAGACGACCCCGACGGTGAGGGTGTTCTCGTTGCCGAGCGGGCTCCCGATCGCCGCCACCGGCTCACCGACGCTGGCGAGCGCCGAATCGCCGAGCGGAACGGGCGAGAGCCGATGGGCCCCAGGGTCGACGCGGATGAGACCCACATCGTCATAGAGATCCCAGCCGACCGAATGCGCCTCGACACGATCGCCGTCTGCGAACTCGACGTAAAGATGCTGCGCGGGCTGGACCTTCGACGATTCGCCTGCATTCGTGATCACGTGCGAATTGGTGAGGATGTAGCCCTTGGGCGAGATGACGAATCCGGAGCCCTGCGCCCGCTCGGTCGCCTCGGACTTCGGGTCACCGAAGTAGGCGAAGATGGTCACGACCCCCGGAGAGCGCGCGGCAAAGATCCGCTGCGGGTCGAAGCTCGAGCCCTGCAGCGGCAGCACCTTCGATGTCGCCGACGCCGGCAGCGAAGCCGCCTGCGAGGGCTGCGCCTTCACGACGACGGTCTTCGTGCCCTCGTCGAGCCAGCCCGTGCCCTTTCCGATGCCCAAAGCAGCGCCGCCGCCGAGAACGGCGGCGACAACGGTCACGACGGCTAGAGCCGGGAGCCGCATCGGGCTCACTGTAGCGACGGTTCTTCGAGGCGTTCGTTTTCCCGTGAAAACGGTTCGTCGTCCGTGGCGGCCGGAAGAACGAGCGCAAATCTCGTCCGGCCCGGCGGCAGGTCCAGCTCGATCGACCCGTTCATGAGCTCGCCGAGCTCTCGCGCGATCGCGAGCCCGAGACCGCTCCCCGAGGCCTTCGAGCCCTCGAGGCGGTAGAAGCGGTCGAAGACCTGTCCCGTGTGCTCGTCCGGAATACCGGGCCCCTCGTCCTCGATCGTCAGCAGCGCATCGCCGTCGCGTCGATCGACCTCGATCCGGACCGGGGTTCCGGCCGGCGTGTGCACGAGGGCGTTCTCGAGGAGGATCCTCCCGATCTGCAGGGCACGCTCCTCGTCGCCGAAAGCGTGCACCTCACCGCCGCTCTCGATTGACAGGGGGTGGTCCGTGGAGCGGGCGACAGCGCGGAATTCCTCCGCCAGCGTGTCAGCGAGGTCGACGAGATCGATCCGCTCGCGCTCGACCGTCAAACGGCCGGCATCGAGACGGGAGAGGTCGAGTAGCTCCGTGGCGAGCTTGGTCAGGCGGTCGACCTGCTCGCGCATGGTGGTCATGAACTCGTACTGGGTCTTTGGATCCAGCTCCTCGTCCGCCATCAGCTCGAGAAAGCCGCCGAGGGAGAAGAGCGGTGTGCGCAGCTCGTGTGAGGCGTTGGCGATGAACTCCCGCCTGGCGCGCTCGAGCTGGGCCAGGCGCTGCCGCATCCGCTCGAAGGCGGCGGCCAGCTCGGCAAGCTCGTCCCGTCCTGAATCGACGACGGGCTCACCGAAGTCACCGCTCGCAATCCGGTCGGCTGCCCGCTCGAGTCGCCGGATCCTGCGGGCGAAGAGCGAAGCCAGGAGATAGCCGACGAGCAGCGAGGCCGCAAGCGCGATGAGACCGGCGACGACCAGGCGGCGGCGTACCAGGTTGATGCTCCGCAGCGAGTCGTGGAGCGGGGCCCGAAGCAGCACCACCGGCCCACCGAAGACGGGGTAGGCCACCTCCGCATAGCGGATCCCGTGCTCGGTGGTCGTCCCTCTGACCGCTCGAGCCTGGACGAAGGCTCGCTGCGCGAGCGTGTCGTTTTCGATGTCGGCGGAGGTAACCGGATTCGAATCGGCAAAGACGCGCAAATGCGGCGGGTGGAAGGTGATTGGGTCGAAGTAGACGACGCGGGCATCCGCACTCTCAGCGGCGGCATTGATCGTCTCGTCGATGTTGTAGTTCGCGCTGTTCAGGAGCTGAGATCCGATCCCCGGGGCCGCCTCGGAGAGCTGGTGGAGCTTGGCGTCGATGAGGTTCCGCTCGAGCGACGGGACGACGATCAGGTCGACGAGGATGAGGGCCGCCGCGACGACGACCGCGAGGGCCAGGCCGAGACGGGCGCCGACGCTTCGAAGCGGATTCACCGGTCGCGGAAGCGGTACCCGACACCGCGCACCGTGAGGATGTACTCCGGGTCGGCGGGGTCGCGCTCGAGCTTCTCGCGCAAGTGGCGAACGTGCACGTCGATTGTCCGCGGTTCGCGGTAGTCGGCGCCGCCCCAGAGCGCCTCGAGCAGCATCCGCCTGCTGTACACCCGGCCCGGATTCGCGGCGAGAATGCGCAGCAGCTCGAACTCGACATAGGTGAGCTGGGTCCGCTCCGCTCGCACCTCGACGGTCCGCCGCGCGAGGTCGATCGTCAGGTCCTCCGCCGAGATCACGTCGCCGTCCTCTTCGGGACGCCTCGGCGCCGCGGCGCGGCGAAGGAGCGCTCGGACCCGGCTTCTGAATTCCCGGATTGAGAAGGGCTTCGTGATGTAGTCGTCGGCGCCGAGCTCGAGCCCGAGGACCTTGTCGAGCTCGTCGTCGCGGGCGGTGAGCATGATGATCGGCACTTCGCTCTCTGCGCGCAGGCGCTTGCAGACCTCGAGCCCGTCGAGCTTCGGGAGCATGATGTCGAGCACGACGAGATCCACGTCCTCGGCGGCGAACTGCGCCATCGCCTCTTCGCCGTCGCGTGCCTGAAGCACGCGGAAGCCCTCGCGTTCCAGTGGATAGGCGAGCAACTTCTGAATTGAGTCCTCATCGTCGACGAGGAGGATGGTCGAGGGATCGGGCATGTCGGCTTGGCGGAAGCGTGCCTGCCGGACAGTCTCTGCCGGGTGGTTCGGCGCCTACTATAGCCCCGGATGGCAACCGTTCCGCCCCGGACCGAGCGGCGCCGGGCGCGTCCCGGCTCGCTTCAGCGACCGGTCAACGGTCGCCTCTACCGAGGAACCTGGCTGCTCGTCGGCCTGCCTCTGCTCGTGGCCGCCTTCAGTGTCGCGCGGCCGACGCCGCTACCGCGGGCGTTCCTGCCCGCCTTCGACGGGGAAGCGACGAGGCAACTCGCGCAGAATCTCGTCGAGGAACAATCGAGCCGGCCACCCGGCGCGAGCGGTCCGGTCCAGTGGTTCCGTAGCCAGCTCCAACCTTACGGGCTTCCGATTCGAACGGAACGCTTCAGCGCCGTCATTCCCGGGCGGGGGAAAGTCGAGATGCAGAATCTCGTCGCGGAGGTAGTCGGGCGCTCGCCCGGGACGATCGTCGTGATGGCTCACCGCGACAACGATGGGAGCGGCCAGGGAGCGAACGACAACGCGTCAGGCACGGCAATGCTCGTCCAGCTCGCGCGCGCGTACGGCGCGCCGGCCGGCGCCTCGTCCGGACGCCTGCGTCCGAACCACACGATCCTCTTCGTCTCGACCGACGGCGGTTCCGCCGGCGGTCTCGGCGCTGCCTGGTTCGCGTCGCACGCGCCGCTACGCCGCGACATCGCCGGGGTGATCAACCTCGACGCGGTCGGCGGCAGCGGACGGGTGCGTGTCGAGTTCAACGGCGACACACCCCGCAATCCTTCCGGCACCTTCCTGCAGACGATCGCCGCGCGTATCTCGGCGCAGACGGGCCGGCCGCCTGACCGCCCGAGCGCGGTGCGGCAGCTCGTCGACCTGGGCTTTCCGTTCTCGTTGTACGAACAGGCGCCGTTCCTGACCCACGGCGTCGCAGCGGTCACGCTCACGACCGCGGGCGACAACCCTCCCGACCCGCTCACCGACACCGAGGCAGGCCTGCGCGCAGACCGGCTGGGACAGGTGGGCCGAGCGGCACAGGACGCGCTCGGGACGCTCGACGAGGGGCTCGAGTTCACGCAGGGCACCTCGAGCTATCTCTATCTCGGCTCGCGCCTGATCCGCGGCTGGGCGATCGAGCTCGTCCTCCTTGCTTGCCTGTTGCCCTTCCTGGCAACAGCAGTCGACCTCTTCGCTCGCTGCCGGAGGCGACACATCCCGCTGGGCCCCGCGCTCCGCGCGTACAGGAGCCGACTGGGATTCTGGGCCTGGGTCGTCGGGCTGTTCGAGCTCTTCCGGCTGCTCGGAGCGTGGCCCGACGGCTCGGGCCGGCCGATCTCGCCGCACAGTCCGGTCGCGCACGACTGGCCCGCGAAGTCGTTGCTCGCCCTCGGCGTTTTCGCGCTCGCCGGCTGGCTCGTCTCTCGCGAGCGCCTGATCCCGCGGCGCTCGATCACGACGGAGGAGGAGCTCGCGGGGCATACCGCTTCACTGCTCTGTCTCGGCGGCCTCTCGCTGCTCGTCGTCGCGACCAATCCCTTTGCGCTCATCTTCCTCCTGCCCTCGCTCCACATCTGGCTCTGGCTTCCGCAACTGCGGAACGCACGTGTGCCGGTGCGGCTCGGTGTCCTCGTCGCCGGGCTGGCCGGGCCGGCGCTTCTGTTCGCCGTCTTCGCCGAACGCTTCGGTCTCGGCTGGGACACGCCTCTGTTCCTCGCGGACCTGCGCGCCGTCGGGTACGTACCGTTCATCGTGTTGCCGCTGTTGGTTATCTGGCTCGCAAGCACGGGGCAGCTCGCAGCGCTCTCGGTCGGCCGCTACGCGCCGTATCCCGCAGCCTCCGAGCTCCCGCCGACCGGACCGGTACGCAGGGTGGTACGGAGCATGGTCCTCGGAATTCGCAACCGCCGCAGGCGATCGACTGCGCCCGACCTCAAAGTGTTGGAGGGCTAGATGCGGCGAGCTCTGCGAATCGGGGGGACGCTGCTCATCCTCGCCGGCGCGCTCACACTCGCCTGGACTCTCCTCGTCTGGCAATGGCAGGACCCGTTCACGGCGCTCTATACGAAGTGGAAGCAGCACCAGCTCGCATCGCAGTACCAGAAGCGCGTCGAGGCGTTCTCGGCCCCGATCGCGACCACGTCTCTCGCCGACGAGCGCCGGAGCATTGCGCGTGAAGCGACGCGCTACCGAGCGAGCTCGACCCGCGGAGAGGCGATCGGGCGCATCCGCATTCCCCGCATGGGCGTGAACATGGTGCTCGTCAACGGCACCGACAACGAGACGCTCAAGAAAGGCCCGGGCCGCGATGCCCGCACGTTCATGCCAGGCGAAAACAGGCTCATCTACATCGCGGGACATCGCACGACGTACCTGGCGCCGTTTTCGCACATCGACCGGCTCAAGAGCGGCGACCGCGTCACAATCGAGGTCCCGTACGGAACGTTCATCTACGCGGTGACACGCCACCGCATCGTCAAGGCGACCGACCTCTCGGTCCTGCGCTCGCCGAAGCACGAGGTCGTCGAGCTGCAGGCGTGTCATCCGCGCTTCTTCGCTTCACACCGCTACATCGCGTACGCGAGGCTGCTCCGAGTGGAGCCGCGCGGCGCGAAGCCGTACGAGCTCGAAGCTCAGGCCAGCGGCAAGTAGCGCACCGTCTCGCCGGCGGCAAGCTCGCCGTCACCGCGAGGCGCGTGCACGAGTGCGTCCGCCGTCGCCGCTCTCGCGATCATGTGCGACTCCTGACCCGTGATCGGCTCGAGCACGACACCGGTCGCCGACGGAACGGAGCGTGCACGAACGAACTCGTCGCGCTGCTTGTTGCGCCTGATCGCGGAGGCCAGACTCCCCGCCGAGTACACGGGACCGGGAACGCTCGCGCGCTGGAGGGCAAGCAATGTCGGCCGGACGAACACCTCGGCGCCGACGAGCGACGAGACCGGGTTGCCGGGGAGACCGAACACGAGCGTTGACCCGCGCACGCCGAAGGCAAGGGGCTTGCCCGGCTTGACGGCGACGCCCCAGAAGATCTCCTCGACGCCCAGCTCGGCCAGCAACCCGCGAACGAGATCGTGCGGGCCGACCGACACGCCGCCGGACGTGACGAGGACATCCGCCTCGAGCCCCGACTCGAGCGCACGCCTGTGCGCGGCCGGATCGTCGGCAACGGTCGGAAGTGTCTCGACGTCGGCGCCGGCGGAGGCGAGCGCGGTCGCGAGCAACACGCCGTTCGCCTCGTAGACCTCGCCGGGCCCGAGCGGCTCACCAGGCCGGCGAAGCTCCGTGCCGGTCGCCAGGACCACGACGCGCGGGCGGCGCGCCGCCGACACTTCGACGAGCCCGGCGGCGGCGAGTGCACCGATCTGCGCGGGCCCGAGACGCGAGCCTTGTGTCACGACGACATCCCCCGCAGAGACGTCGCTGCCCCGAGGGCGCACGTTGTCACCCTGGCCAACAGATTGCCCGATCTCGACACCGTTGTCACTCTCGACAACGTACTCGATAGGGATGACGGCGTCGGCACCGTCAGGCACGACACCGCCCGTCGCAATGCCCATCGCCTCACCTGGCTCCAGCGCGCGCGGCGCGGGCACGCCGGCGGCGATCCGCGCGACGACGGGCAGCCGGCCCGGGGTATCGCTCGACCGAACCGCGAACCCATCCATCGCCGAGCTCGCAAAGGGCGGCAGGTCGACGAGCGAGCGCGCATCGTCGGCGCTCACCCGGCCGGCCGCGGCCGCCAGGGGAACGGGCTCCGCATCCAGGGGTCTGATCTGCTCGAAGATGCGGGCCAATGCCTCCTCAAGCGAGATCAGGTCCGCCATGAGTAGGGAGGCTATCCCGCGCGCGTGGGATATAAAGCTGCCGTGATCTCCGTCGTCGTACCGGTGCACGACGAGGAGCGGAGCGTCGCACTGCTCTACGACGAGCTGCGCTCCGCGCTCGAACCGCTCGACACGCCCTGGGAGGCGATCTTCGTCGACGACGGCTCGACCGACGGGACGTTCAGCGCGCTCACCCGGCTACACGCTGCCGAGCAGAACATCCGCGTCGTACGTCTGCGCCGCAACTTCGGCAAGGCGGCCGCGCTCGTCGCGGGCTTCGACCAGGCGCGCGGCGAGACGGTGGTCACGATCGACGGCGACCTCCAGGACGATCCCGCGGAGATCCCGCGACTGCTCGCGAAGCTCGACGAGGGCTTCGACCTCGTGTCGGGCTGGAAGACGCGCCGGCGAGATCCGCTGTCGCGCCGCATCCTCTCGCGCATCTTCAACCGCGTCACGAGCGCGTTCTCGGGCGTGCGCCTGCACGACATGAACTGCGGCCTCAAGGCGTACCGGGCAGAAGTCGTGCACGGGCTACGCCTCTACGGAGAGCTCCACCGCTTCATTCCCGTGCTCGCCCACTATCGCGGCTTCCGCATCGCCGAGCTGCCCGTCAACCACCGCCCGCGCGAGCACGGCCGCTCCCGGTACGGCGTCGAGCGCTACGTGCGCGGCTTCCTCGATCTTCTGACCGTCTCGTTCATCGGCCGCTACCGGCACCGCCCGCTCCACCTGTTCGGCGGGCTCGGGCTGATCCTCGGCTTCATCGGCTCGGCGATCCTCGTCTACCTCACCGTCGTCAAGGCGCTCGGCCATGCGATCGGCCAACGCCCGCTACTGCTGCTCGGCGTCCTGCTCGTCGTGATCGGGATGCAGTTCTTCTCGCTCGGGCTGATCAGCGAGATGATCACGAGCCAGCACGAGGAGCGTGTGCAGGAACGCGACCGCGCCGAGCTGCTCGTCGACGAAGTCCTCTCCTGAGGCGTCGACTTGGCGACGCCGCATAGAGGCCGGGCGGGCTTCGCCCGTGCGGCCGTTTCACGCCGGTTCTTGAATCGTGGCCGCCTGACCCCGCCGATGCCTCGTTGAGAGTCTGTTATTTCGGGACGTACGAGCGCGGCTATCCGCGTAACTCGCAGGTGATCTCGTGCCTGCGCAAGGCAGGCGTCGACGTCGAAGAGGTTCACCTCTCCGTCTGGGACGACGCTCACAACGGGTGGTCGGCGGGACCAGTGCAGGCAGCAAGACTCGCCGCTGCGGAAGCACGGCTGCTGCTTAGGCGACCGCGTGACTTCGACGCATTCATCGTCGGCTATCCGGGTCACTTCGACCTGCCGGCAGCGCGCCGTGCCGCGCGCGGCCGGCCGATCGTCTTCAACCCGCTCGTGTCGCTCGCCGACACGCTCGTCGCCGACCGAGGCCGCTTCGCTGCGGGCTCGTTCGCGGCACGTACGCTCGAGCGCATCGACCGCCACGCGTTCCGCGCCGCCGACGTCGTTGTCGCGGACACGGAGGCCCAGGCCCGCTTCTTCGCAGAGCTCGCCGGTCTCGACGACGTTCCCGTGTGCTTCGTCGGCGCTGAAGAGCGGCTCTTCGAGCCGGGCTGGCGGGTCGCAGACGAGTTCGTCGCGCTCTTCGTCGGCAAGCTGATTCCGCTCCAGGGGGTCGAAACGATCCTCGCCACAGCGGGGCTGGCCCCCGACATCCGCTTCCGCATCGTCGGCAGCGGCCAGCTCAACGAACTGCTCGCCGATCTTCCCCCGAACGTCGAACACGTGCCCTGGATCGAGTACGAGCGATTGCCGGACGAGATCCGGAAAGCCGGCTGCTCGCTCGGCGTCTTCGGAACGACGGGGAAGGCAGGCCGCGTCATCCCCAACAAAGCGTTCCAGGCGATTGCCTGCCGAGCGCCGCTCATCACCGCGGATACACCCGCT
>DATMZV010000073.1:0-5337 GCA_035573355.1 Gaiellaceae bacterium
GTTGCTCCCACGGCGCGCAGCTCGCCGCGGGCGAGCATCGGCTTGAGGAGGTTGCCCGCGCTGACGGCGCCTTCGGCGGCACCAGCACCGACGATCGTGTGCAGCTCGTCGATGAAGAGGATGATCCGGCCTTCCGCGGACTGGATCTCGTTCAGCACGGCCTTCAGCCGCTCCTCGAACTCGCCGCGGTACTTCGAGCCCGCGAGGAGCGCGCCGATGTCGAGCGCCCAGACACGCTTGCCCTTGAGGCCTTCCGGCACGTCGCCGGCGACGATGCGCTGCGCCAGTCCTTCGACGATCGCCGTCTTGCCGACTCCAGGGTCGCCGATCAGGACGGGGTTGTTCTTGGTGCGTCGCGACAGCACCTGGATCACCCGGCGGACTTCCTCGTCTCGCCCGATCACGGGATCGAGCTTGCCCTCCTCGGCAGCTGCTGTGAGGTCCCGGCCGAACTTCTCGAGCGCCTGGTAGGTCTCTTCGGGATCCTGCGAGGTGACACGCTGGCCTCCGCGCACCGCCTTGATCTTTGCCTCGAGTTGATCTCGCGGCACGACGTCCAGCGCGAGCAACAGGTGCTCGGTCGAGACGTAGTCGTCCTCCATTCGCTTCGCCTCGTCGGCGGCCTTGTCGAGGACGCGGGAGAACGCGGCCGAGACGTTCGGCTGTTGTTGCGTTCCCTGGACCGACGGCTTCGCGCTGAGCGCTGCTTCGGCCTGCAAGCGGAGCTCGGCCGCGTCGGGCACGAGCTGTTGCGGCAACTCCTGGTCGAGGAGCGCGAGCAGCAGGTGCTCGGGGTAGAGCTCGGGGTTGCCCATCCGGCGCGCAAGCTCCTGCGCCGCCGCGACGGCCTCCTGGCTCTTGAGTGTCAGCCTGTTGAAGTCCATGTCACCTGTGGATTGTCCGTCACACTTCCGTCACCATGTCCGACACCGGGACGTGGCTCATGGGACCAGGTCCGCGTGCGGGGCGAGCCCGCCTCGTACCGCGACCCGGCGGCGTGCGGGGCAACTGCAACGACTGATGTCCGACACCTGGGCGTGGCCATCAGGGACGTGTCGGAAGGAGGTCGATGGGTGGCTTCCACGGCACGAGGTCGCGCCGGTACTGGCGGTGCACCTCGTCGATCGCCGCGCGCATTTCGCGCTGCATGCGGTCCAGCCGGCGCTCCATCCGCTCCACCTCGTCCTGCAGCTGCAACACCTGCTCGACGCCTGCGAGATTGAGCCCGAGGTCGTTCATCAGCTGCTGGATCAGCTGCAGCCGCTGGATGTCTGCTTCCGAATACAAACGCGTGTTGCCGGCCGTGCGCTTCGGGCGGATCAGACCCTTGCTCTCGTAGATGCGCAGCGTCTGCGGATGCATGCCGACAATGTCGGCCGCGACGGAGATCATGTAGCGCGGGCGGTCGTCCATCACGCGCGCACCCCGAGTTCGGGCCGAAGAGAGTCCGGGATGTTGCCGTCCTCATCGGTGAATCCGTACTCCGCCGCCAACTCGGCGGCCACGACTGTCTCGCCCGTTCGATCCATCAACCCGGGATCGGCCGCGAGAGCGGCGACGGCTCTACCTACGAACAGCGGCGATTCCGAGTTGCTCAGGTCGATGTAGTCCTTCCACTTCAAGATTCCCTCGGTTCGAACGAGGCCGGGATACAGGGAGACGACGGCGACGCCGTGCGCTCGAAGCTGCTCGGACATGAGCAGACTGAGGCGATCCGTGGCCGCCTTGGCAGTTCCGAGCGCAACGTTCTCTTTGCTGTTCACGCCCGCGAAGGACGAGACGTTCACGATCAGGCCGCCGTGTTCGAGCATGAGCGGAACTGCGAACGAACTCGACACGTAGTGGGCGCGGACTCCGGCGGCGAACATGCCGTCCCAGAACTCGAGCGGCTGGTCCCAGAACGGCAGCTGGAACTCATCGAACCTTCCCGCATGCAGGGGCTCGTAGCCACCCCAGACGTTGTTCACAAGGACATCGAGCCGCCCTCGGTCGGACTCGATTCGGGAAAAGACATTCCCCACCGCATCGTCGTCGCGATGGTCGCACCGGATCGCCACGCACTCGCCGCCGTGCGCACGCACCTCAGCGGCCGTCGCGTCAATCGTTCCCTCGAGAGGCGTGGTCGGCTCTTCGCCCGAGACCGTGCGACCGGTGATGTACACGATCGCTCCAGCCTCGCCCAGGGCCAGGGCGACGCCTTTGCCGACGCCCCGGCCGGCACCCGTCACGAGCGCGACCTTCCCGTCGACGCGATCGTCCATCACTCCTGCTCCTCCCTGACCCGCCGCAGTTCCTCGAGCTTGCGTCGCATGATCACGAACGTCACCAGCACCACGGTCGTGCCGACGCCGACCAGGATGAGGGCCGCGAGCTTCACGAGAACAACGCCTCCCGCGGATCGTCGTGCGACAGCTTCTGCAGCTCCTCGAGCGCCTCGCGCTCCTTCTTCGACAGCTTCTTCGGCACGCTCACGCGTAGTCGCGCGATGAGGTCGCCCTTCCCGCTGCCGCCGAGCTTTGGCGCGCCGTGGCCGCGGATCCGCAGCAACCGGCCGTCCTGCGTTCCAGCGGGAACCTTCAGCGACACGCGCTCGCCGTACGGCGTCGGTACCTCGACAGTTGCGCCTAGCGCTGCCTCCGTATAGGTCACCGGCACTTCGATCAAGAGATCGGCGCCGCGCCGCTCGAACTTCTTCGACGGCTCGACGCGCGTGACGACGTACAGGTCGCCCGCCGCGCCTCCCGCTTCCCCGAGCTCTCCCTTGCCCTTCAGCCGGATCCGCGTGCCGTCCTTGACGCCGGCCGGGATTTTCACCGTGTAGTGCTTCGTCCGCCGCTCGCGACCCGAGCCCTTGCACTTCTTACATGGCTTCTCGATGACCGTGCCGTTTCCCCGGCAGCGCGGACACGGCTGCGACAGCGCGAAGAGCCCCTGGCTCTCCGAGATGACACCGCGGCCATGGCACTCCGGACAGATGACCGGGGACGTCCCAGGCTCGGCGCCGGAGCCGCCGCACTCACGACAGGCCGTCGTCACCTCGACCGGAATCTTCGTCTCGAGACCCCGCAACGAGTCCTCGAACGACAGTCTGACCGGGACCTCGATGTCGGCGCCGCGCTCCGGCTGCGGCCGAGCCCGGCCGGCCTGCCCACGGTTGAAGATCCCGCCGAACAGATCGCCGAGGTCGCCTAGGTCGTTGATCGTGAAGTTGCCGCCGCCGCCGCCGAAGTTGGCGTCACCGGGATCGAAGCCCGGCCCGCGACGACCGTTCGCGGAGCCGAACCTGTCGTACTGCTTCCGCTTCTCCGGATCGGAGAGCGTGTCGTAGGCGTTCTGGACCTCCTTGAACTTTTCCTCCGCAGCAGCGTCGCCGGGATTCTTGTCGGGGTGGTGCTGCGCGGCGAGCTTTCGGTAGGCCTTCTTGACCTCCTCCGCAGACGCGCCCTTCTTGACTCCGAGCGTGTCGTACAGCGTCGCCAACTCAGTCCTCCAGCGGAGCCGCGACGACGACGCGCGCCGGCCGCAGCACCTTGTCACCGAGCTTGTAGCCCTTCTGCACGACCTCGATCACCGAGCCTTCCTCCTGTTCGGAAGGCTGTGACAGCAGCGCCTCGTGGACGTGTGGGTCGAACCGTCCCTCGGTCTCGATCTCCGCGAGACCTTCCTTGGCAAGCAGATCGTCGAGCGCGCGGTGCACGAGCCGGACTCCGTCCTCGAGCTTCGCCTCCTCGTGATCCGCGGCGGCCTCGAGTGCACGCCCGAGATCGTCGAGGATCGGGATCAGCTCCTTGACGAGCCGCTCGTTGGCGCGCTCCGCAAACGCCGCCTGCTCGCGCGCATTGCGCTTGCGGAAGTTGTCGAACTCCGCGGCGAGCCGCTGGAGCCGATCGAGAAGCGCATCGCGTTCAGCCTGGAGAGCCTCGACGTCGAGGCTCTCCTCCGGCTGTTCCGTTACCTGCTCGTCGGGCGTCACGACTTCGGAGCCTCCTGCTCCTCATCGATGACTTCGTAGTCGCCCTCTTCGACGACCTCGTCGTCGGAGCCGCCACCGTTGCCGGTCGCCGACGTCGTGGACGTGGTCTGCTGCTGCGCCGATGCGTAGACAGCCTCGGCGAGCTTGTGGGAAGCCTCCTGCAGCGCCTCTGTCTTGGCGCGGATCTCGCCCACGTCATCGCCTTCGAGCGCCTGCTTCAGCTCCATGACCCGGCCCTCGATCGTCGCCGCGTCGGACTCGTCGAGCGCCGAGCGGTGATCCTTGAGCGAACGCTCGGTCTGGTAGGCGAGCTGCTCTGCGTGGTTCTTCGTGTCCGCGACCTCGCGCAGGCGGCGCGCCTCGTCGGCGTGCGCCTCCGCGTCGCGGATCATCTGCTGCACCTCGTCCTCCTTGAGGCCCGAGCCGCCCTCGATCCGGATCTGCTGCTGGTTTCCGGTGCCGAGGTCCTTCGCCGACACGTTGATGATCCCGTTGGCGTCGATGTCGAACGAGACGTCGACCTGCGGCATGCCGCGCGGCGCCGGCGGGATGCCGACGAGCTGGAACTTGCCGAGCGTCTTGTTGAACGCGACCATCTCGGACTCGCCCTGCAGGACGTGCACCTCCACCGACGGCTGGTTGTCCTCCGCGGTGGTGAACGTCTCCGACTTCTTCGTCGGGATCGTCGTGTTCCGCTCGATGAGCCGCGTGAACACACCACCCTTCGTTTCGATGCCGAGCGACAGCGGCGTCACGTCCAGAAGCAGGATGTCCTTGACCTCGCCCCTGAGCACGCCGCCCTGGATCGCGGCGCCGACGGCGACGACCTCGTCCGGGTTCACGCCCTTGTGCGGGTCCTTGCCGATCAGCTCCTTGACCTTCGCCTGCACTGCAGGCATACGCGTCATGCCGCCGACCAGCACGACATGGTCGATCTTCGACTTGTCGATGCCCGCATCCTCGATCGCCTGCCGCGTCGGACCGACGGTCCGCTCGAGCAGGTCACCGGTGATCTCCTCGAGCTTTGCACGCGTGAGCGCGAGGTCGAGATGCTTCGGCCCGTCCTGCGTCGCGGTGACGAATGGAAGGTTGATCTGCGTCGTCATCGTCGACGACAGCTCGATCTTCGCCTTCTCGGCCGCCTCATAGAGACGCTGCAACGCCATGCGGTCGGCCGCAAGGTCGATGCCCTGGTCCTTCTTGAACTCCGCGACCATCCAGTCGACGATCGCCTTGTCGAAGTTGTCGCCGCCGAGATGGTTGTCGCCGTTCGTGGACTTCACCTCGAAGACACCCTCGCCGAGCTCGAGGATCGACACGTCGAACGTGCCGCCACCGAGGTCGAAGACGAGGATCGTCTGGTC
>DATMZV010000074.1:0-7158 GCA_035573355.1 Gaiellaceae bacterium
CTGGTGGCAAACTACGAACTGCAGTGATCGATTGGCTTCGTCGACTCTTCACCTCTGGCAACCGCGAGGAAGAAGCGGCCGAGCGTGAGGAATACGGGCTGCCGCCCCGCAACGAGCTTGACCGGCCCGGCGAATACGAGTCATTCGCCGGCGCTGAAGCCGTTCAGGTCGCGGAGGACGAGCTCGACGAGTTCAAAGCACCGAGCGATCCCGCACCCTGAGCTCGCCTGAGGCGCTGAGTTCCCCCTCCGCAGCGTCT
Source organism: Gaiellaceae bacterium (assembly GCA_035573355.1). GTDB lineage: Bacteria > Actinomycetota > Thermoleophilia > Gaiellales > Gaiellaceae > 3-1-20CM-4-69-9. The sequence goes on from DATMZV010000074.1 coordinate 260, forward strand.
CGACGACGCTGCTGAACGCTCTGCGCGAGACTATCCTGGTCTGGTGCCTAGGTTGGCGGTCATAGGCGCGGGGCCGAAGGGCATCGCGATCGCCGCGAAGGCGCGTGCTCTTGCCGCGGTCGGCCTCGATGCCCCAGAGGTTGTGCTCGTCGACCGAAGCGCAATCGCCGGAAACTGGAGCGGGCGGCAGGGTTACACCAACGGTCTCTTGCCGCTGGGGACGCCGCCCGAGAAGGACGTAGGTTTTCCGTATCCAGACAGCTGGGGCGCCGCGTCGGCCTCGGTCACTGCGGCGATGGCGGAGTTCAGCTGGCAGCGGCATTTGATGGCACACGGCCGATACGCCGATTGGGTCGATCGCGGGCGGATGCGGCCGACGCACCGGGAGTGGACTGCTTACTTGCGCGAGGTCGCCGAGCGGGCCGAAGCCGAGATCGTCAACGGCGAGGTCGTCGGGCTCGACGTCGAGCGCGACGGGTGGCGGCTGGCGGTCGAGGGAGGAGATGCGATCTCGGCCGACGGGGTCGTGTTCACCGGCTCCGGGCCGCCGATCACAGTTGCCGGCCAGCCGCGGGAGCACCCGCGTGTGTTAGACGGGCGGAGCTACTGGCTTCAAGAGCGGGCTCTCAAGAAGCAGATTGCCGAGAGCGTGTGCGTGATCGGCAGTGGAGAGACGGCGGCCTCGATCGTGATCAGCTTGCTGAGAAAGTCACACAAACGCTCGACGGTGGACGTGTTGACCAGTCGAGGGGTTCTCTATTCGCGCGGCGAGAGCTACGACGAGAACCGCTTCTACTCCGACCCCGGCGACTGGCCGCGGCTGGCGGAGTCCCATCGGCGCGAGTTCCTCGAGCGCACCGACCGAGGTGTGTTCTCCGTGCAGGCCGAGGCGATCCTCAATCACTCGCGGGGGTTCCGCACACTTGCCGGACGGGCAGCGGCGATCGAAGCGGGCGACCGACAAGTCGTCGTCACGATCGAGTACGAGGACCAGCGGGAGCGTGTCGCCTACGACCTCGTCGTCGTCGCCATCGGCTTCGACGCTCGTTGGTTCGATGCTCTACTCGGACACGACGCGCGGCGTCGGCTCGAGAACGCAGTCAGCGACGAGCTTGAACGACGCATCGACGTCGACCTGTCGATCGCCGGCCTGTCCCCGCCGCTCCATCTGCCGGTCCTCGCGGGCCTAGCGCAGGGGCCTGGCTTCCCGAATCTCAGCTGTCTGGGCCTTCTGAGCGACCGCATCCTGCGCCGCTACGTCCCAGTCGAGGAGCCGGCGCGGCGGATTGCGTCCGAAAGGAGAGAGCTTGTCTGAGACGCCTGAGGATGTCTGGGAGAGCGACGACTGCGTTCGTCGCACGGTCGTTCTTCCGATCGAGCTGGCAGAGCGGCTCGCCGCTGAGGCCGCGCGGCGAGGCCTTTCGGTCAGTGACCTGCTGATCGAGTACACAGACGAAGCCCTACGTCGCGAGGCAGCAGAGGGGTAATCGGTCCACTCGTTGATTGGGTAGACACCCGCGAGCGAGACGAGCACATCTTCCAGCCTGGCGGCAGGCGCCGACGCGCACATTACGAGGCGAGTACGGACCCAGCTTCGGTGGCGTCTAGGACCGCGGATTTTCAGCCGTCGACGGTCGCTCAGGCAGCTGTGTAGCCCACCAGTCGAGCGGGACGATCCGCATCGCGAGTTCGAACGAGCCTCGATCGAGCGACTCAGCGAGCTGGGCGATAGCTACGAGGTTGTCCCGTAGCCACTCGTCCTCGACTGGCCCCACGGCCTGAGTCGCCGGGCTGACACGGCTCAACCTCGGCCGACTCAGGTGGTCCTCGAGTGGCTCCGACTCATCGAGCACGCTGCCCCACCAGTACAGACGACTGTAGAGCTCGACGTGGCGATCGACGATCTCCACATACGTGCTCGAGTTGACCATCACGCCGGCCCAGCGCCCGAGCACCTCCTGGCCGTGACCGAGCAGCCCCGCGATCAGGCGGTGGAGCTGTTCGCGGCGGTCAGCGCTCGCGAGCATCTCGTCCATCGCCGCGGTGAGACGCGGCGTGTCGCGCACCGCCTCGGAGCCGGCCGCGAGCGCCTCCTCACCGAGCTCGCCGTCCGGAACAAGACCGGCGAGCTCGAGCAGACCGCCCCACACGAGGCGAGCCGTGCGGACGAACTCGAGCAGGGCGTACTGCGCGAGCACGGCCCAGCGCTCGCGCTGCCGGCGCTCGAGCACTTCGTTGAGCACAGCCGCTGTCACCGCGACGACGATCAAGCTCGCGACGAGGCCCGTAAAGAGCGTGTGACGCGACCAGAACCCGTCGGTGGCGATGTCCCAGGCGATCGCCCCGGAAAGGACGAGCACACTGAGGCCGCCAATGATCCGCGTAGCGCGAACGTACGTCCGAGGTGAGTCGGTGCGGCGCGGACCGACAGTGTGACGAGCCATCTCTCGCCGAGCATAGTAAGCGTCTAGCAACGCGCCGTGGAAGCAACGAGACGAATTGGTCCCTGCTGCACGTTCGACGTGAAGTCAATTTCGAAGGGGTACGTACTACCGATTGAGACCTGCGTTCGGGTGTCAAATCCGGTATCGGCGATCCGACCGGCCTCGTCGTACATGGTTCCGTCGAGCTCGAAGTATCGCAGCACATTGCAGCCCCTCCCGCCCGTGTATCTGAACTGCCCGATGACCTTACCTCCGACGAGAGACTCGACCCACTGGGCGCCTTCTACGACAATTTCGCCGCTGAAGGCCCCCGGATCGAAACTGATCCCATGACCGGTCGGCGGACGAGTGACGACGCGCGTGCTCGTCTGCACGACGATCCGAGTCTCAGTAGTGGTAAGGACGTTCTCCCGAGTCACGATCTTCGTTGGTCCCGCCACCAGGCCGATGGCTACGCCGAGCGGCAAGAGAGCCGCAATTGCCAACAACCTCATCGATTTCCCGCCGCGGTTCCGGAAGGGGTCCGCCCTAGCTCAGCATGAGGATGATCACGCCGGTCGCGAACGCAACCCCGCCGACGAGGATCATCGCGGATCGCCGACGAGCGAGCAGGTCGGCAGTCCGCGGTCCCGGAGTCGCCGCCTCGGGGATCATCGCGAGACCGAAAAGAAGTACCGCGAGCCCCAGCGCGACTATCCCAAGCGGGCTCTTGGCGATTTCCGTGAGAAGCTTCTGTGGTGCCAGCCCAGTGACATCGACTCCGAGAACATGATGCGATTCAGGCGACGAGGACGACGCGGCGGCTGCCGACCTTCCTTCGACTCCGCCCAGATCGAAACCTAGAGAGGACGAGAACGACGTAGTAGCGCCGCAGACGTTGCGCTTCTTCGCCGCCGCGACAAGTGACGGCGAGCTGACGGCGGAGTCGAAGATCGCGATGGTCACGCGGAGCAACCTGCCGCGTCTGACGCGCAGCCCGATTTGATACGTCCCGCTCGGCAGCGGCTTCCCGCGAACGCGACCGTTGAAGCGGAAGCGGTTGACGCCGGCGTGGCCGCGCACTGTGAAATGGCCAACGACTTGACAGAGCGGGAAGACTTCGACCACGGTGAACCGAACCCGCCCTCCGTGGCGAAGGCGGAACACGAGAATCGAAAAGCGCCGCGCTTTCGGGCCGTGCAAGACGAGGAAGGGTTGGGAGCTGCGAAGGTGCGTAACGGTTGGAGGCGGGGCAGTCGAGCCACTCGACGAGGCGGTGAACATACTGGCAGCTGCTGACCCCGATGCGGCCGAGCCGTTCCCGCCAGACGTTCCGCTCTGAAGTGACGGGATCGTTCCAAGCCCTGCCGAGTTGGCCGAGTTCGGCGCTGTGGTCAGGCTGGTCGGGGCCGTCCTCGGGACCACAGTCGTAATCTTCGGCGTGGTCGTGACGTTCGGCAGAGTCGTCGTGACCTTCGGCAGCGTCGTCGTGACCGCCGGCAGCGTCGTCGTGATCTTCGGGAGCGGTGTGCTGACCGGAAGCGTGGTCGTGATCGTCGGCAGCGCCGATGTGATCCCTAGAGCCGGCGCTGCGGACGGTCCAGGAACCGCCGTACTAGCGACAAAGCCCAGGAAGAGAAGAACAGTGAAAGTCGCCGCAACCCTCACGGCTCCCTAATACCCAGATCGGCCACTTCATAACCCCGCCCTTACGGACAACCGACTTGGAAACATCCTGGAAACCGAGCGGTGGGACCTGCGGCGAACAAGGTGTCGGCTGAGACCTTGAAACCGACTCTCCGCGCCGATTCGGAGTCCCACGGCGACAGACGCTACAGCGGGCTCACTTCTTCGGTCTCGCAGCGTTGAATGCGACAGCGGCGCCGATGAGCTCGTTGAACGCCGCTTTGGCGGTCATGTTAACCGCGGCTCGTTGAGCCGTACGTACAGCCGGCAGAGTCGCATCGGATCACGCGCGGTGGGTCTTCGTCGCCGAGGATCTTGAGCAGCTCGGTTCTTCCGTCGGTCTCGAGGGCCTCTCTCGTGTCTTCGGGCAGGCCTCGCGGGTCACTCGACCAAGCTGTCTGGCTGATTTCGATCACCACGCGCGCGGTCTGGTCACCGCGCTTGATCTCCCACAGCCACCCACGGGCGTCAACGCCCGCGCGCGCGTGCCTGCCGAGATTGGCGCTGATCTCCCAGCGGTCTACGTGCGTCGGTAGACACCTGCAGTTCGCGTTAGCAGTCCCTCGTCGACCAGGCAGCGGCGGAGCGATGCGTAGTCCTCGTGGAATTGGCCAAGCAGATCGTTGACCTCCGGCTCGGCATAGTCGGTCCCGTCGTCGAATCTGGCGGCGAGGTACTCCAAGACGGCACGCCGTTGCGACGCGCGCACGGGCAACGCCCTCAGGCGGCCGTCCTCGACGAAATTCCACAGGACACGCGCCTGCTCGGGAGTCGCGCCGGGAAGCTCACGACGTCTAGGAGGTCGGTCGCGAGCCGCGTCCCGAAACGGAGCGAGGTCGACGCGCAGCCCATTTCGATCCTCGACGAGACCGGCCGCGATCAGGCGCGGAAGGGCACGCCGGACCTCGCCCGGAGCGAGGCCTCCCGTCTTCGCCACGTCGTCGATCGTCCGTGCGCCGAGCGCGATCGCCGCGACAACGCGCAATCGATCTTCGTCGCCAAGGAGGCCGGTAAGGGTCGCCGCCGTCACGGCACACACGATACTCGCGTCAATCAGGCAGCAGCGGCACGGTGAGCCCCGGCTTTCGACCGAGCAGCACGCCCCGGGTGATCGCCGCCAGGCCGAACCGGTTTCGGATCTCGTCGACCGCGGCGTCGAGCGCCGCCCAGTCGTCAGGATCGAACGGAAACGTGAGCTGTACCGGGCGATCGTTCTCGAGGTTCCCGACCGCCACGCCGACCAGGGTGAGACCTTGGCGCTCGATCATTGGCAGCGCCGCGGCCAGCAATCCTCGTGCCGTGTCTGCGATCACCTGCGTCTCGGCCGTCGCCCGCGTCATCGTGAACGAGCGCGTGGCGCGCGAGAAATCGTCGAAGCGGAGACGCAGCACAACGGTCCTGCCGATGCGGTGAGCCGCACGCATCCGCCGCGTGACGCGATCGACGAGGCTCAGCAGGATCGCATCGACCTCGTCGAGTGACCTGCGGCGGCGCCCGAGTGCGCACTGCGAACCGATCGAGCGACGGCGAGGGCGCACCTGTACCGGCCGCGGGTCGCGGTTGCGCGCGAGCGCATAGAGATGGCGCCCGGATGCGCGGCCGAGAATCGTCACAAGCACGGCCTCGGACATCTGGGCGACCTGCCCGACGGTCGTGATTCCGAGGCGCCTCAGTCGATCGGAGGTGACGGCACCGACACCCCAGAGGCGCTCGATCGGAAGAGGATGGAGAAACTCGAGCTCGCGGTCGGCCGGTACCACGAGCAGGCCGTCCGGCTTCGCAACGCCGCTCGCCACCTTCGCGAGAAACTTCGTCCGCGCGACGCCGACGGTGATCGGCAGGCCGACGCGCTCGCGAACGTCGCGCCGCAGCCGCGCGGCGATCTCGCTCGGACTGCCGGACAGCCTCCTCAGGCCGCGCACGTCGAGGAACGCCTCGTCGATCGACAGTCCTTCGACCAGCGGTGTCGTGTCTTCGAAAACCCGATAGATCGCCTTGCTCGCCTCGGCATACGCCGACATGCGCGGCGAGACGACGACGGCGCGTGGGCACAGTCGCCGCGCCAGCGCTCCACCCATGGCCGTGCAGACCCCACACGCCTTGGCCTCATAGCTCGCAGCAAGCACAACGCCGGCGCCAACGATCACCGGGCGGCCGCGCAGACGCGGGTCGTCTCGCTGCTCAACCGATGCGTAGAACGCATCGGCGTCTGCGTGCAGGATCGTCGGCTCGGTCAACACGAACACATGTTCGCAAAAAAGGCCCCTCCTGGATCCCGGCCGCGGCGACTCCGCGGCCGGGATCCGTGCTGGGGACTAGGCCGAAGCCGGGGCCGGCTTCGCTTCCGGGGCGGTCGAGGTCGCGGGCTCCTCGGCCTCGAGCCGCGGCAGCCACTCGAGCCAGCGGGGGAGGTACCAGTTCCGCTCACCCAGCAGCTTCATCGTCGCCGGCAGGAGCACGGCTCGAACCAGGGTGGCGTCGATCAGGATCGCCACTGCGAGCCCGACGCCGAACTGCTTGAAGAACAGCATCGAGAGGGTCGCGAAGATCGAGAACACCGCGACCATCACGATCGCCGCGCTCGTCACGACACCCGCCGTGGACTTGATCCCGTTCGAGATCGCCTCGTCCGTGGACTCGCCCTTCTGGACCAGCTCACGGATCCGGCTGAGGACGAACACGTGGTAGTCCATCGAGAGGCCGAACAGGATCACGAACAGCAGCACCGGCACCACCGGGTCGATCCCGGCGGTGGAGCTGAAGCCGAGCAGGCCCTTGGCGAAGCCGTGC
>DATMZV010000075.1:0-5069 GCA_035573355.1 Gaiellaceae bacterium
CGCCCCTCCTTCCCCTGAATCCGCAGAATGAGGTCTCATGTTGTCATGAGGAAGCGCCGATTGACTAGAGAACCTGCCTAAGAAGGAATTTGACTTATGTCCGAAAACTCCTAATGATCGTTCAAGTGCCCGAGGACAGCACCAACACAGAGGGCGTCGGCGCACGCCTGAAACGCCTTCGGATCCAGCGGGGGCTGTCTCAGCGCGACCTTTCGTCCCCCGGAGTCTCATACGCCTACATCTCGCGGATCGAGGCGGGTGCACGGACGCCGTCGGTCAAGGCGCTGCGCAAGCTCTCCCAGAAGCTCGGCGTCTCGGTCGAGTATCTGGAGACGGGCAGGGACATCCGCGAGGTCGACGACCGTGAGCTGAAGCTTTCCGACGCAGAGCTCCAGCTTCGGCTCGAATCCGACACGGGCGCAGCCGAGAAGCTGCTCGAGGAAGTCCTGGCGGAAGCGAGCTCCGCAGGAGACCGCACCTCCGCCGGCCGCGCAGCGATCGGCCTCGGACTTGCAGCCGCAAGCCGCGGCAATCATCTCGACGCCGTCGAGCGCCTGGAGGCGGCGCTCGAGTACGAACGCGTCCCGCCTCAGCTCCGTCCCGACGTCTACTCGCAGCTCGGCCGCTCCTACGCGGCGCTGGGCGCAGCCGATCGGGCAGCGCGCCTCTTCGAGCAATGCCTCGCAGAGGTCGCCGAGGCGACGCCCGAAGACGTCACGCTTCAGGTCCGGTACGCGACTTACCTGAGCTACGCACTGAGCGATGCAGGTGACTACGAGCGCGCCGTCGATGTGGTTCGGGATGCGCTTCGCCGAGCCGGCGAGTCCGTCGACGGGTACTCGCGCGTGCGGCTCTACTGGTCACTCGCCCGTGTTGCTGCGATCGAAGGGCGCTCGGCGGAGGCACTCACTCAGATCCGCCGCGCGATGGCACTGCTCGAAGTCACCGACAACACGCTGCAGCTTGCGCGCGGATATCTCCTCTCGGCCGGCATCGAGTCTGAGGAAGGGCACGTCGAAGAGACCCGGGAACAACTCGAGATCGCAGAGCGGCTCCTCGGCACTGCACCGGACCCGGGCGACCTCGGAATGCTTCGCATCGGCCAGTCCCGCCTGGCCTCCCTCGACGGCGACGGAGACGCGGCCGTCGAGCGCGCTCGGGACGCGCTCGCGATCCTCGGCGACCTTCATGGGGCCGAGCTCGGCCAGGCGTGCTGGGCACTCGCGCGAGGCCTTGCGCTCGAGGGCGATGTCAGCGCTGCGGTAGACACCTACCGCCGCGCGGTCGATCTGCTGACGGTCCACGGCCGGCGATACAACGCGGGGCTTGCCTCACTCGACTGGGCCAATCTTCTGAAGCAGCAGGGCCGTGCGGATGAAGCGGAGCCGATCCTCCGCCGTGCGTACGATCTCGGTGTGACCGCCGAGACCGCCAGCAGCACGAGTTGAAGCTCGAGCGGGTCGTTCGCCCCGCCGGCCCGTTCACGCTCGCGCTCTCTATGAAGCACGCGAGCGACGCGACGCGGCACGTCCGTGACGGGACGCTGACGACGACGCTGCGGGTCGGCGAGCGCGTCGAGATCGGGTCCGCCTGTCAGACGCTCGACGGGAGCGTCGTGCTGCGCGCCGCCAGTGAGGAAGGTCTCGAGCGGCTGCGCTTCGTGCTCGCGCTCGACGCCGACCACACGGAGTTCCTGCGCCGCTTCGCGCGCGACCCGCTGATCGGGCAGGCGACGGTGCATTTCCAGGGAATGCGGCAACTGCGAATGCCCACGGTGGCGCAAGCGTTGCTCCGCGCCTTCTGCGGCCAGTTGATCGAGGCGCGCCGCGCGCGGCAACTCGAGCGCACCGTCGTCCGCGCCATCGAGCCGCGCATCGAAGGCACGGACCTCCACGCTCCGCCGTCTTGCAGATCGCTCGCGCAGGCCGCACCGGCGAGGCTGCGCCAGCTGGGATTGCACGCAAGCCGCGCGGCTGCGCTGGTACGGATCTGCCGCTCGGTCGACCTCGAGCGGTTGCACCAGCTCCCGACCGAGCAGGCGGCGCAGTTCATCGAGCGCCAGCGCGGCCTCGGCCCATGGTCCGCGGGAGTCGTCTGCCTCGAAGGACTGGGTCGCCACGAGCGCGGGCTGGTCGGCGACCTCGGGCTGATCAAGCTGATGTCTCGCCTCCGCGGGCGCTGGGTCGAGGCTCACGAGACGGCCGAGTTGCTCGCGCCCTACGGCGAGTGGGCCGGCCTTGCGGGCCTCTACCTCGGGACAGCGTTCACGCACGGGCTGATTCCGCTTCCGGCCGAGCGACCCGTGCGATTCCCGCGGCCCGCGTACGCGTGATCGAGCTCGTCCTCGGCGACATCACCGAGCAGGAGGTCGACGCGATCGTGAACGCCGCGAACCCGAGCTTGCTCGGCGGCGGCGGCGTCGACGGAGCGATCCACCGGGCGGGCGGCCCGGCGATCCTCGAAGAGTGCCGCGCGCTAGGTGGCTGCGAGCCGGGCGACGCAAAGGCGACCGGCGCGGGCGCGCTTCCCGCGCGGCACGTGATCCATGCGGTCGGACCGATCTGGCACGGCGGTGAGGTGGGAGAGCCCGAACTGCTCGCGTCGGTACACCGCCGCGCGATCGAGCTCGCCGCCGAACTGGGAGCGGTGACGGTCGCCTTCCCGGCGATCTCCGCCGGCGCGTACGGATACCCGATCGAACAGGCCGCGCCTGTCGCGATCCGAGCGACCCAGGAAGCGCTCGCCGCGCATCCCTCGGTCGCAGCCGCACGATTCGTGTTCAGGGACGAAGCGACGCTCGGCGTCTACCGGGCTGCTCTGGATTCCTAGACTGCAGCATGGCCGCCAATCGGAAGATCGCGATCCTGGGCGCAGGGCGCATCGGCGAGTCGCTGCTCGCCGGGCTCCTGAGCTCCGGCTGGCGCAAGCCGGCCGACATCACCGTGACCGGCCGACGCGAGGAACGACTGAAGGAGGTCGTCGAGCGTCACGGCGTGAAGGGCACGCTCTCGAACACCGAGGCCGTCGCCGGCGCAGGGCTCGTCGTGATCGCCGTCAAGCCACAGGACTTCGACGTCCTCCTCGGTGAGATCGGCGGCCTGCTCAGCGCCGAGCAGACGGTTCTGTCGGTTGCAGCGGCGATTCCCACTGCGCAGATCGAGGCACGACTTGCCCCGGGAGTTCCCGTCGTCCGGGCGATGCCGAATGCACCCGCGCTCGTGCACGAAGGAATCGCAGGGATCTGCGCCGGTGCGCACGCAGATGACGAGCACCTCGATGTCGCGGAGGAGGTCCTTACGCATCTCGGCGCTGTCGTGCGGGTGCCCGAGAACTACATGGATGCGGTCACAGCGGTCTCTGGGTCAGGCCCCGCGTACTTCGCGCTGCTCGCCGAAGCGATGATCGAGGCGGGAATCCTGCTGGGCCTCGGACGCGAGACCTCGACACAGCTCGTCGTCCAGACGATGCTCGGCACGGCGAAGCTACTGCGCGACGAGAAGATGCATCCGGTCGAGTTGCGCGAAGCGGTCACCTCGCCGGGCGGCACGACGATTCGCGCGATCCGCGAGCTCGAGCAGGCAGGCGTGCGTGCTGCATTCCTGAATGCCATTCAGGCGGCAATGGAGCGTTCCAAAGAGTTAGCTGCCGGCGACCTGTGACCGAGGTCGAGCTCGTCGTCCTCGCGAACGCCGACGCGGTGGCAGCCGCGGTCGCCGACCGGCTCGCGCAAGCTGCGCGAAGCGGCGGACACATTGCACTGACAGGCGGCAGGGCACCCGCGCTGGCGTACGAGGAAGCGGCGAAGCGCGAGCCCGACTGGAGCAACGTCGAGCTCTGGTGGAGCGACGAGCGCTGCGTGCCGCCGGACGACCAGCTGTCGAACTACGCGCTCGCGAAACGCACGCTGCTCGACAACCTCGGCTCGGCGCCGCGTCACGTTCATCGGATCAAGGGCGAGCTCGGCAAGGAGCGCGCAGCAGCCGACTACGAGCGCGAACTCGGCGACACGGTGTTCGACCTCGCGCTGCTCGGCATCGGGCCCGACGGCCACGTCGCGTCACTCTTCCCGAATGCTCCGACGCTGCAGGAGCGAAGACGCGTCCTGCCTGCGGAGCCCGGGCTCGAGCCGTTCGTCGATCGCGTCACTCTGTCGATACCCGCGCTGACCAGCGCCCGCGTGATCGTCTTCGCACTCGGCGGCACCGAGAAAGCTGACGCTGCGCGCCGCGCATTCGCGGAAGAACCGAGCCCCGAGACCCCTGCGAGCCTCGTTCGGGCAATGAACGGGAAGACCACTGCAATCCTCGATCGCGCTGCTGCAGCCAAGTTGTCCCCTTGACAGACCGCTCTCTATATGTAGAACTGCCCCGGGGCAGACGAAGGGCGGGTCTACGTGCAAGAGCAAACGCTGATCCTCGACAAGCCTGAACAGCTCAAGGCGCTCGGACATCCGTTGCGGGTTCGCGTCCTCGAGATGCTCGGCCAGGAGGGGGACTGGCAGCTCACGAACCGCGAGCTCGCGCAACGACTCGGCGTCGATCCAGGCCACCTGCACTTTCACGTCCGCATGCTGCTCAAGGCAGGTCTCATCGAGCTCGCCGACACAAACGGACGCGGACGCGAGAAGCCTTACCGCGCCGTCGCGAAGGTCTTCCGCATCGCGCCGGAGCTGCTCGCGGCCGGAGGCGCGAGCGACATCCAGGCGGCGATGATCGACCAGGTGCAGCGCGCGCATGGCCACTACTCGGGGGACGGCACCTTCCGTAGCGCGCAGCTCGAGGTGAAGCTCAGCGTCGAGGCTGCTGTCAAGCTGATGGGGAACTTCCTCCAGTCAGCCCGGGACGACGAGGACGACGACGCCGACAAGGTCGTCCTCACCGTGTTCGCGCATCCGCCGGCGAACAAGGACTAGAGGCCTGATGTGAAATTCGGCCGGGCCGGATGACGCACCAGACACGGCGCCGGATCAGCACGTTCGCCCGCGGCACGTAGCGCCGCTACGCACCGCGAACGACCGCACTGCCCGGCTTGGTCTGGAGCGCCCCCGACGTCGGCCCAATTTCGCATCA
>DATMZV010000076.1:0-6398 GCA_035573355.1 Gaiellaceae bacterium
GGATCGAGGTCGATGACGAGCGCCGGCTCACCCGCTTCGGCAAGACAGGCGGCGAGATTGATCGCCGTCGTCGTCTTGCCGACGCCGCCCTTCTGGTTCGCCACCGCATAGACCTTCGCCACCTCGCCAGAGTACTCAGAGAAGCGGACGCTTTCGCGCGACGCCGACGCGTCGGGGAAACCCCTCCGGAGTCGGCCGCACTTTGCGCAAAACGAGGAGCCCGTCACTGGAGTCCGCGAGCTCGCCGCCGAGCTGTTCGGCCACACGGGCCACCTGCGCGAGGTCGGCGCTCGGCCCGACCCAGAGGACGGCAGCGCCTCCTGGACGCACGAGTGGGAGGCACCACTCCGCGGCGACCGGCGGGATCGCGAGCGCCTTCGCGACCGCAACACCGTAGATGTCGGTCTCCTGTTCCTCTGCGCGCCCCTCGATCACGCGCGTGTTCGGCGGCGCCCAGACGCGCAGGAAGTCGCACTTGCGGCCGGTCGCCTCAAGCAGGGTGACCTCGCGGTCGGGCAGCGACGCCGCGAGCGGAATCCCGGGCACTCCACCTCCGGAGCCGACGTCGACGATCGACCCGGCGAATGCCTGCACGCGCTCCAGGCCGCGCAGGGAATCCTCGAGCAGTGCGGTGCGGGCCTCCTCGACATCCTTGATCGCCGTCAGGCCCGGTGTCTCGACGAGAGCTTTGATCCAGTCGTCAAGCAACAGGATGAACGACGACGTAGCGGTTGGGCTCGGTGCCCTCGCTCGTCGTCTCCACGCCGTCGAACTCCTTCAGGCGCAGATGCACGACCTTGCGTTCGATCGCCGTCATCGGCTCGAGGTCGACCGGCTCGTGGTCGGAGAGCGCTCGCTCTGCGGAACGCACCGCAAGCGACTCGAGCGTGACGCGCCTGCGGTCGCGATAGCCCGCCGCGTCGACCACGACCTCCTTGCGATCCTCGGGATGACGTCGCCACATGACGGCGTTCGCGAGGTACTGGACCGCGTCGATCGTCTGACCATGGCGGCCGATGAGCATCCCCAGGTCCACACCCGAGCACGAGACCGTGATGGCTTCGTCACTCTCCTCCACGTCGATCTGCGCGGTCACTCCGACTCCGTTCACGATTCGGGTGACGAGCTCCCGCGCTTCTGCGGCGAGCTCGGACTCGTCTACCGGCTCGGCCTCCTCCTTCGGCGCCGCGTTGGCTGAGATGGTCGCGATCACCTTCGCCGGCGCGAAGCCGACACCGAGAAGCCCGCGCTCGCCCTCCGTCACCACCTGGAAGCGCACGGCCGACTTGTCGAGACCCGGCTGCTTCTTCTCGAGCTCGCGCAGCGCCGCCCACTTGGCCTCGCCGACCGTCTCGCCGGTCGCCTCGACCTGCAGCTCCATCAACGCCTGGCCTTCTTCTTACGCTTCACGCGGCGCGGTGGCCCGGGGGCAGGCTTCGGCGCCGGCACCTCGACCTCCGGCTGCGCGCCGTCATCCGTGCTGGCCTTCGCGGGCGTCCGCGACGAGCGTTTTTGCGTCGTCGGCGCGGCCACCTTCGGAATCAGGCGACGGGTGATCAGTCCCTGCCCAACCGTCCAGAGGTTCGTCGTCATCCAGTAGAGAACGAGGCCGGTCGGGAATCTGAGGATGAACGGGATGAAAACGACCGGCAGCACCATCATGAGATAGCGCTGCGACTTCTGCATCGTCCCCGACATGAAATAGGTCGAGGCGATCTGGCTTGCGACATAGACCGTGAGCAGGACGTAACCCGACCAGTGGCTGTTCGCGTGCTTGGTGATGTCCGGAACGAAGTGCAGCCAGGAGAATTCACCGCTGTCGATCGCCGCCTGGCCGCCGGGCGGGTGCTTCGCGAACGCACGCAACGTGTAGAAGAGCCCGATGAAGATCGGCAGCTGCGCCAGCAGCGGCAGACAGGATGACGCCGGGTTGATGTTGTTCTCCTTGTAGAACTTCATCAGCTCTTCGTTCAGCTTCTGCCGGTCGCCCTTGTACTTGCGCTGAATCTCCTTCATCTGCGGCGCGTGTGCCTGCATGTTCTGCATCGAGTGGATCTGCTTCACCGTCAGCGGCACGAGCAGCATGCGGACGATGATCGTCAGGGCGACGATCGCCCAGGCCCAGGGCAGCCCGAACGAGTGCAGGCCGTTGAGGATGTGCCGGAGCAGATGCTCCAGCGGTGTCAGCGGGCTCGCGAGGAGCGCGGCGACGATCAACGAAACACCTCCTGGTCGCGCGCGTAGTCGACACCGCCGCGACTCCAGGGATTGCAGCGCAGCAGGCGCCAGCCGGCGAGCACGGTCCCCTTGAACAGTCCGAACTCCTTGTACGCGTCGATCGCATACTGAGAGCAGGACGGGTGGTACTTGCACTGGCCGACTCCAAGGAACGGCGCAAGCGTGAAGCGGTACACCCAGACAGCGCCGACCCCGACGTACCTCATGACGCCGCCTTGCCGAGGACCTCGTCCACGCGCTCGCCGAGCCAGTCGAACCCGTTCGCGGCGACGGCCTCCGGCATGCCGGGCTTCACGATCAGGACGTAGTCGCGGCCGGCCGGGATCCGCTCGAGGCGCCCGGCCCAGGTCTCGCGCAGCTGGCGCTTGATCCGGTTCCGAGCGACCGCATTGCCGGTGGAACGCGGCACTGCGAGCCCGAGCCTCGGCTCACCTTCGTCGCCCTCGCGCTCGAACCAGTAGAGGACGAGGAAGCGTGTCGAGGTCGAGCGGCCGTGTCTGTAGACGGCGTCGAAGTCTCGCGAGCGAGACAGACGGTTCCTACGTTGCATCGGTCCTTACGCGGAAAGGCTCTTACGGCCCTTGGCGCGGCGGCGCTTCAAAATCGCGCGACCCGCACGCGTCGACATGCGCGCACGGAAACCGTGCTTGCGCTTTCGCCGGCGCACGTTGGGCTGGTAAGTCCGTTTCACGAGGTCGAAGAGGGAGGAAAGTTGCTCCCGAGGGAGCCGTGGACGGGCCAGTCTAGCTGAGCCTTGGTGCACAACGTTATCCACAGACCCTGGGCCGAGAACTCCCTCCAAATGTGACGAACCGACACCGTTGCTCCACAGGTGTGGAGAGTCGTGTGGAGTTAGGAAAATCCCTGCAAATCCGGCGAATTCTTTCCCCAGTTTCCACCGTTGTACCCGTAGAAAGGCGCTGGTATGCTCGCCGCTCCCCGAGCCGAAGAGGAGTGGTAACGCGGCGTGGATCGCCCAATTGAGCTGACTGCGGAAAGCCTGTGGAACGAAGTCGCCGGTCGGCTCAAGGGGGCCCTCAACGAGACCACGTACCGGACGTGGTTCGCCGAGGCCGAAGGGGCAGAGCTCTCGGACGACGCCTTTGTCCTCGGCGTTCCGAACGACTTCACGCGCGAGTGGATCGAGGGCCACTTCCTCGGGCTGATCGGCGCGGCAGTGCGCGACGTCACCGGCCAGGAGCGGCGGGTGGCGCTCTCGGTGACCGAGCGGACCCCCGCCGATGCGCCCATTCCGCTCGAAGCGCCCAAGCGGCATGGCGCCGCCGGCTCCATGGACTCCGGGATGAACCCGAAGTACACGTTCGACTTGTTCGTGATCGGCTCGTCGAACCGCTTCGCGCACGCAGCAGCGCTCGCCGTCGCAGAAGCACCGGCGCAGGCGTACAACCCGCTCTTCGTCTACGGCGGAACGGGGCTCGGCAAAACCCACCTGATGCAGGCGATCGCCCAGTACGTGGCGGAGCACTCGAGCGACCTGTCCGTTCGCTACGTCACGAGCGAGACCTTCATGAACGACTTCATCAACTCGCTGCGCGACAAGCGGATCGAGGGCTTCAAGCAGCGTTACCGCACCTACGACCTGCTGCTCGTCGACGACGTGCAGTTCTTCGAGCACAAGGAGCGCATCCAGGAGGAGTTCTTCCACACCTTCAACTCGCTCTACGAAGCCGGCTCACAGATCGTCATGTCCTCGGACCGGCCGCCGCGGGACATCGCGACGCTCGAGGCACGGCTCCGCTCGCGGTTCGAGTGGGGGCTGATCACCGACGTCCAGCCGCCCGATCTCGAGACCCGCATCGCGATCCTGCGCAAGAAGGTCAAAACGGATGGGATTCACGTCCCCGAGCCGCAGGTCCTCTCCTTCATCGCCTCGCGGATCTCGACGAACATCCGCGAGCTCGAGGGCGCGCTCACGAGAGTGGTCGCCTTCTCCTCACTCACCGGGCGTGCCCTGTCCGTCGAGCTGGCCGAGGACGTCCTCAAGGACGTCTTCCCGCAAGGCGAGGCGGCGGAGGTCTCGATTCACCGCATCCAGGAGCTCGTCTCGGAACGCTTCCAGCTCACGATGGACGAGCTCTGCAGCGACAAACGTTCCCAGAACATCGTCTATCCCCGCCAGGTCGCGATGTACCTCTCGCGCGAGCTCACCGACTCCTCGCTCCCGAAGATCGGCAGGGAATTCGGTGGTCGCGACCACACGACGGTGATCCACGCGACCTCCAAGATCGCGCGTCTCATCCGTGAGGACAGATCTGTCTACAACCTTGTGCAGGAATTGACCGCACGTGTGAAGCAAGTCAGATGAGGGCCTGAGCCTGTTGACACACCCGATCTCTCCACCATCTGCGCCCCCTGCAAGAATGGCTCAACCAAGGGCATGGAGCCCTCCGTCCACCGGTCCCACACCCCCTATGACTACAACGAGGTTTTAAATGATTGAAAGCAACACCATGGTAGAGACGGGGATGAAAGTCGTAACTCAGCGCGACGAGCTCGCGCAGAAGCTCGGTGTGGTCGCCCGAGCGGTCTCGACGCGTGCGAGCGTTCAAATCCTGTCTGGCGTTCTCCTGCGGGGCGAGGCCGGCCGGCTGCATCTCGCGGCGACGGACATGGAGCTCTCGCTGCGTTCGTCGGTCGCCGCGCAGGTTGACGGAGAGGGCTCCGTCGTCGTGCCCGGCCGTCTACTGGTCGACCTCGTGCGGCTTCTGCCGGACAAGGAGGTCACCATCGAGTACCGGCCGGACGAGAACGTGGTGCACGTCACGTCGGGCTCGTCCACCTCCACACTCCACACCTACGCCGCGGAGGATTTTCCGCGTCTTCCCGATCTCGACGCAGTGGGGACGTTCACCGTCGAACGGCAGTCGCTGCTCGACACGGTTTCGCGTGTCTCGCGCTCGGCGTCTCGCGACGAGTCCCGGCCGGTGCTGACGGGGATTCTCGTCCGCTTCGAGGCCGGGAAGCTCGTGATGGCCGCGACCGACTCGTACCGTCTGTCGGTCAAGGAGACAGAGCTCAGCGGCGAGGTGCCAGAGCTCGAGGCGATCATCCCGGCGCGCGCACTCGGCGAGCTCGCACGCATCGCGCAGTCCGGCGACAACATCGAGCTCGGCGTGCACGAGAACCAGGTCGTCTTCGCTGCGGACGACGTGTGGCTGACGACACGTCGCATCGACGGTCAATTTCCGAACTACAAGCAGCTTCTGCCGGAGGCGTTCGAGCATGACGTGACGCTGCCGCGCAACGAGGTGCTCGACGTCGTCCGTCGCGTCGGAGTGATGGTGCAGCGCACGTCGCCGATTCAGCTGCGCTTCGCGGAAGGCGAGCTCACCGTCTTCGCCCGCACCCAGGACGTCGGCGAGGCGAAGGAATCGCTGCCGGTGCAGTTCTCGGGCGAGCCGCTCGAGATCGGGTTCAACGCGGAGTTCCTGCGCGAAGGCATCGAGTCGATCGCCGAGGACGAGATCCAGCTACGTCTGATCTCTCCACTTCGCCCCGCTGTCATCGAGGGCGGCAAGGACGATCCGACGTACTTGATCATGCCGATCCGGCTGCCAGGGTAGAACGGTCACTGTCTGATCGTCGACAGAGTCTCGCTTCGGAACATTCGCTCGTACGCCCGACTTGACCTCGAGCTCGAGCCCGGCCTGCTGCTGGTCGTCGGACCGAATGGAGCAGGGAAGACGAATCTGCTCGAGTCGCTGCACGTCGGCACGCAGGGTTTCTCGCCGCGGACACGCGCCGATGCACAGCTTGTTCGTTTCGGCGAACGCGCCGGCCGGATCGCGCTGCAGGGCCGCCGCGGCGTCAACGCCTTGCAGTTGGAAGTCACGTTGGAGGTCGGCGAAGGAAAGCGCGCGAAGGTGAACGGCGCCGCGCTGCGTGCCGCCGAACAGCTACGCAGCGAAGTCGCCACGCTCGTCTTCACGCCCGACCGGCTCGCGGTGGTGAAGGGGGGTCCCGCGGTGCGCCGCGCGTACTTCGACCGGGTGCTGGGCCGTCTCGCCCCGGCACGCGCTTCGCTCGCTGTCGAGTACGCCGCCGCGGTGGCGCAACGCAACGCGGCACTCCGACGCGCGGCCGGCGGTTATTCGTCCCGCGACGCGATCGCCCCGTGGACCGAGCAGGTCGCGACGCTC